>NZ_JAJJPB010000024.1:0-58080 GCF_020908015.1 Clostridium aromativorans | reverse complement strand
CAGGTACTCCATCGATGTAGAAGGCCTTATATATGCGGGAGGGGAGTTCAGTTCTCATTTTAGGGTGAACAATTCACAGTCTGGAGGAGAAACCTGGCAGGTTAGAAAAATAGAGAGAGACAATGACGGAAATGTCATATCGGACTTTTGGACAGATGCCACCTTTGCTCCTGACAGGGACAATGTCATTCCCATTACGGAAGATGAGTATTTTGAAGATGACATAGTTTCAAGGTTTATCAGATTTGTAAAGATTGTGTACGGTGAAGATACCCTGGAGGAAAATCTGGATTTTATAGCCGATTCCATAGGGAGGAAATCTTCTGAAACGGCAAGGCAGTCGCTTAGGAGATATTTTGTCGGAGAATTTTACAGTGATCATGTAAAGAACTATAAGAAGAGACCTATTTACTGGCTCTTCGATTCCGGGAAAAGCAACGGATTCAAGGCGCTTATTTATATGCACAGGTACAGCGATCAGACTGTAGCCAAAGTCAGGACAGATTATCTGCATGTGCTTCAGAGAAAATATGAGACTGAAATTGAGAGACAGAGGCTTATAGTTGATTCGGAAGATTATTCATCAAAAGAGAGAAATTCTGCTAAGAAGAAAATATATAGGATAAAGAAGCAGATGGAAGAGTGCAGAGAATATGACCAGGCTGCGGCATATCTAGCAAATAAGAGAATACAAATTGATCTAGATGAAGGAGTTAAAGTAAACTATGCCAGATTTCAGGAAGTTGAAGTTATTGATTCCAGCGGGAAAAAAGTTGAAATGAATTTGCTGGCCAAAATATAATGTTGATTTCAGTGAATATTTTATATTGATTCCGGAAGATAAAAACATTGAATATATATTCAGAATGATACTAGCTTAGTGCATTGATTAAGCTAGTTTTTTATGTTTACAATCAAAGTACAAAATCTGATGTCAGAAAATCTATCATGGCTTCGTATTAAATTATGAAAGCTTCTTAAGGAGGAAAAATGTGAATATAGATGAAAATAATTTTGTGGAACAAATAAAAGAGAAAAATTCAAAAGCATTGGAATTTGCAGTGGACAAATATAGCAATCTGGTTTTTAAGGTGGTACGGACAGTGCTGAATTCCAAATTTCAGCTTCAACACTCAGAAGAATGTGTTAATGATGTATTCTGGGCTGTTTGGAACAATATATGGAGTTTTGATCCGGAAAAGGGGGAATTTAAATACTGGATAACTGCTATAGCAAAGTATAAGGCTATAGATTATAAAAGAAAACTTTTCAATGAAAGTACAAACGATAGTGTAGATAACTACGATTTCCAATGTGATATTAATACGGAACATACAATAATATCAAAAGAGAATAGAAAAGAGATTTTGAGAGCAATAAATGATATGAAAGATCTGGATAAGCAAATATTTATAAGAAGGTATTTTTTATGCGAAAATATAGAAAATATAGCAGAAAGCTATGGATTAAATAGAAGAATTAACAGAAAGAGAAATTTTAAATTTCTAAAATGTGCTTCAATTGCGGCAGCTATTAGTTTAATCAGTATTACAGGTATAGGCATGGTTTCTCCTGCTTTTGCCGAAAATATTCCAATTTTAAATTCTATAATTCAAACTCTAAATGATAGATTGGGTTCTCATGGAAACTATTCTAAATATTCTCAGCCCATAAATAAAAGTGTTACAAGCAATGGAGTAACTCTTACCATAAATGAGGCCATGGCCGATGGTTCAAAATTGATTATAGGTTATACTGTAAAAAGCAATAAAAAAATTGAAGGCCTGGAATCTTCAAGTCTATCTAGGTTTTTAAAAATAAATGGAAAATATATAGATGGTTCTACTGGCTCTGCCTCTGGAAATTATATTAACAGCTGCACTTACGTGGGAACTGAAGAAATTCATACTGATTTATTCAAGAATTCTTCTAATTTCAATGTGGATTTAAATATTGATGAACTATCCAATATAAGAGGTAAATGGAATTTTGAATTCAGTATATCTAAGGATGAACTGGTTAAGAATAGCCGTATATTTAAACCAGATAAGAAAATCGATTTGCCAGACAGCACTGCAAATATAGACAAAATAGTATTTTCCCCTATAGATACCTCTATTTTTGTAAGTGGAAATGTTAAAACAAAAAAATATATATCTGATTCATCCAATAATTCTTATAACAATGTATTCAACTACAATTACTGGATTGTTTTTGATGATAATGGAGTACAGCTTCTGCCTAAAGGCGGTGGTATTACTGGTGATTTTCCAGGGACTTTCTCTGCCGAGATGAATTATATGAGCGTAAAACGTATCCCGAAATATTTGACTGTTATTCCCTGCAATATTTATTCTACAGGTGCAGGAGGAACATATACAGACAAGAATGGTAAAAAAGTTTCATATAAGATGAAGGGGAATAAACCTGAAGAAATATACAGAGTCATAGATGGAAAATATCCCATAGAACTTCCCCAGGGCAGGATGGGTAAACTCATAATAAATGAAATTAAAACTGAAAGCAATTCAACTACAATTAGATTTACAGCCGTTGGAAAGGCTCCCTATTTTCAGGCAACCAACCTCTTTGTAAAAGACAATTCTGGAAAAGATCTCGCTCCTAAGAGGTATATTGACAGATTGGATGATAAACATCCCAATGAATTTACAATAGTATTTCCAGCACTGGATTCCAATAAGAAATATACTTTAAAAACGACTGATCTCAGCAATTTTGAGTTCAGAGAAGATCTAAAATTTAGAATAGATTTAAATGAGTGATTTAAGTCTGCATTCTGAGGTATCCATATGTTATTGCTGCCTCGCCGAGCAGCAATAACATGTGAAATTTTAAATTAAATATATTTATGGACAAAGCTATGAAGTATGCCTAAAATCTGTCAAACTCTTTATTATGGATTTTTCTTGTATTTTAGTAATTGTACCTTTGCTTACTAAACTATCCAATCTATTCCTGAAAAATTCAGTCATATTTTTTATGTGTTCTTTTCTACAGGAAATAAATAAATTTTGTACAGCATTTTTTTGCTCTTTATTTAAAGTTCCCTTAGTTACTAATTCATTCAACCCATTGTTAAAATAATTTTTGAAATTTTTTCCCTGTTTTCTGGAAGAGGAAAATAACTTTTGTATGGCTGATTTTTGCTTCTTGGTTATCGTACCATTTTTAACTAGAACATCTAATTTATTTTTAGAGCATTTATGTTTCTCTTTCATAAATTTTCGGAAATCATCATGTTTTATTGAATTCAGTACTATGTTTTCCTGATCTTTTGTTATTATACCATCTTTTACTAGTTTATCAAGACGAAATTTATAATCAGGATGTTTATGATTTTTATTGCTTTTCAAAACGGTCTGACTTGTTATGGGTACATTGTCGGGTGACAGGGCATGAACCATTACAGGGCTGATATTTAACAAAATTAAAGTAATTAACCCGGCAATTATTTTAGTAGTTCTTTTTGGCATTTTATCTACCTCCTCAAATTAAGTGATTGTTAGATTTAGGTGGAGCTTTCTCATGAAAATTACTGTTCAGAATGAGTATCCCTTCCACAAATCTGATATCCCTTTTTACTGCTGTAAACTTTCCAGCGTGTTTTTGATTCAAAGTCACTGTTACCTATAGGCTGAGTATTTTTACCTTTTTTTTGTTTTATATCCTTAGTTTTATCATGTATTGATTTTGACATAAAGACACCTCCATTCATTAACATAGCTTTTACTTAAGGGAGTTTTTTATTCGAAATTTCATGAAACGATCTGTAGGGTGTAAAAAATTAGTAGTAGAAAAAAATATCAAAAAAATTAGATGAAGAAGAAAATGACATGTGATGTCTATGATATAATTTAAAGGTAAAACCCGTTGATATTTTTCTAATATGAAATAAATACAGTATATACAATAGAAATGCTACTTTTATATAGTTGAAAACGTTACTGAATAAAATTAAAGGAGAGAGAGTACATGGCAGCTGATGAATTTGATGTATTTTTATTTGATCTAGATGGAGTTATCTATATAGAAGGCAATCCTCTTCCAGGGGCAGTAGAATGCCTTGAACTTCTTCGAAGAAATAGAAAAGCGATTAGATTTTTAACAAATAACCCCTGCACAACGCGGGAAAAAATGGTGAAACGTTTAAATAAAATTGGCATAGAGGCACATAGTGAAGAAGTAATTACAGCAAGTTGGGTTACAGCTCAATACTTGAAGAAGAAAAATATAAAGACTGTATTTGTCCTTGGAGATGAAAATTCAAAGTGGGAGTGTAAACAAGCCGGAATTTTAATTGATGATACGATGAGTGCAGAAGCAGTTGTAGTGGGCTGGGATGATAAATTGCGTCTTCGTGATATTAAAAAAGCAGTGCAATTAATTGATAATGGTGCAAAATTTATTGGGACAAACAATGATAGAAATTTTCCAGGTACAGAAGGCCTTTTACCGGCAGTTGGGGCAATTGTGAAAGCAGTTGAGGTAGCATCAGAAAAAAAGCCTGTAATTATAGGAAAACCCTATCCCTATATGTTTAAGAAAGCTCTTGAGGATTTAAAAGTACCTTCTAGGGCAGTAATGATAGGTGACAATTCATATAGCGATATCTTAGGAGCACATCAGATGGGAATACAAGCCATTCTAGTATCGAATAAAAAGACAAATAGCTTTCCATCTGCTAGGGATTTTCGTAATCCCGATGCTGTTATTTCAAATTTAAAGGGATTATTTGATGATAATTTAGCTGTGAAAAAGTGGGCTTCACCTTCTTTTCCCTGGCCTAATGATGGTGTTAAAGCAGGAGTTGCAGGCATCATATTTGACAGGCATAAAAAAGTTCTTCTGATGAAACGTGCGGATAATGGATTGTGGGGTATTCCTTCAGGACATGTTGAACCTGGAGAAACCGTAGAAGAAGCAATTATCAGAGAAATTATGGAGGAAACCGGTTTGAAAGTTAAGGTCAATAGATTAATTGGAGTTTATTCAAACCCCCTTTCACAAGTTTTTTCATATCCAAGTGGCAAGATAGACCATTTTATTACAACCTGTTTTGAATGTGAAGTTGTGGAGGGCAATTTAATTAAAAGTGGAGAAGAAACATTGGATGTAGATTATTTTGATTTTTACCGTTTACCAAAAAATCTTTTGCCCATGCACCCAATGTGGCTTAAAGATGCCCTGCAGAAAGAAAAAGTTTCATATATACGTTAGAATTTTTTATAATTGAATATGCCTGATCAATTATTTCCAAAATAAAAAATTGGTCCATTAGTTCTTGGTATATGTATAAAAAAGTTGAGAAACAATAATTCTCAACTTTTTTTATATATAAAGATATATTTGTTTTTATTAGTATAAGAAATAGCTTCATCAAATAGACAGTTTTATAATTTATATTTTAATTATTAACGATTTCAATAATAAAATAATCATTAAATTGATATTTAATAACAAATTTGATTAAATTATTGACAAATTGATAAATAGCTTTATAATATAAATTAATACCATATTCACTGTGAGTTAATTAACTACAGGTTAAATTATTATAATTATAATACCACAAAAAAACTAATTTAGGCACAATGTTATAAGTAATCAAATATTGAAATTATTAAAACAGGAGGAGGACAAATATGAGTAACAGAGAAACTAAAGATGATTATTCTCTAGAGCGTGTTCCAAAAACTGCAAAACAAAATTTTTGGCAGGTAACTGTAGTCAGATTAGGGGGCTTTGCTTGTGTATCACAGTTAATGCTTGGTGCATCATTGGGATATGGCATGACATTTAACAAAGCACTATTGTCAGTTTTGCTTGGAAGTGTAATTTTACAAATAGTTGGCGTTGCATTGGGAATTATAGCTGCTAGAGAAGGATTGTCAACAAGCTTATTGTCAAAGTGGTCAGGTTTTGGAAATTTAGGCTCTACAATAGTTGGATTGATTATAGCTATAGGATGTATAGGATGGTTTGGAGTACAAAATTCTGTATGTGCGGAAGGAATGTTTAATGCTACTAAGATTTTTAATGCTCAAATATGGGCAATTATTACCGGCCTTTCAATTGTTGCCATAGTAGTTTATGGATTTAAAATGTTGAGTTATACTGCTAATATTGCGCTTCCGTTATTTTTACTGGCTGTAGGAATAGCAACAGTTAAAATGTTAAGCAACACAAATATATCAACACTTTTAACTTCAACGCAGCCTGGCCCTTCTATGTCACTTTCAGTTGGAACTACTATGGTGGCAGGTGGTTTTATTGTTGGAGCAGTTATGACCCCTGATATATGTCGATTCCTTTCAAATAGTAAACAAGTATTCTGGATGATACTAATTAGCACATTTGTTGGAGAACTTAGTATGTGCATGATTGCAGTTCTAATGGCTCATGTTGTTAAATCCAGTGACATAATGACAATAATGTATTCTTTATCTGGATGGTTAGGTGTTGCAATTGTAATTTTCTCAACTGTAAAAATAAATGATATAAATTTATACTCTTCAAGTTTGGGCTTGACTACTGTACTTAGCACCATATTTAAGAAAAAATTTAATAGAAGTACTATAACTGTAGTAATTGGCATATTTGGTACTTTGTTATCTGCCATTGGAATAATGAATTATTTTGTCGCCTATCTGACATTTTTAGGTGTATTTGTACCTCCAATTGCAGGAATTATGGTAGTGGATTACTTTATATTAAAAAGGGATAGAACTGTTTTGGATGAAGCGAGACAAAATGGAAATTTGCCTGATTCTTGTGAATCATGGAATCCAATAACAATAATATCATGGCTATGTGCATTTATGGTAGGGTATTTTGTTAAGCAGGGAATTTCATCCTTAAATTCTATCATCACAGCTGTGGTAACATACTATGTTTTAATGAAAATTTATGCTGCTTTCAAAGGCCAGACTAATGCTAAATTTGCTCAGACAGATAAGTATATTGGTTAAATATTGAAATATATGCCGCAAGTCAGTAATTCTGGTTTGAAATTAGTGAAACGAAAGGAATGATTATACAAATATGAAAATCAAATATATAAGTCCTATTACAGATGAAGATTTCGAAAAAAAATCTATTGCTGAAGCACAAGGCTTTGCATCTTCTAAAGTACAAATTGATGTTGAAAGGGTTCCCTATGGAACAGAGTCAATTGAATGCTCTTTTGATGAAGCATTAGCTGCGCCTGGTATTATTAAAGTTGGATTGGACGCCGCTAAACAAGGGTATGATGGTATATTTGTCAGTTGTATGGGAGATCCTGGATTGGATGCATTACGTGAGCTGGTTGATATTCCTGTAGTTGGTCCATGTAGAACATCTATGTTATGTGCTGCAGATCTTTCAACTAGGTTTTCAGTAATTACTGTTACAGATGGTGTTGTTCCCATTATTGAGAGAATAGCTTATGATGCAGGAGTTGCAGCAAAGCTTGCATCAGTTAAGGCTGTTAACATTCCAGTTTTAGAATTAGGTGAGAAAGATCGCCTAATACAATCTTTATTTAAATTGGCAATTGAAGCTATAGAAAAATATAATGCACAACTTTTAATACTGGGCTGTACCGGTATGATAGGGGTTAGTGAAAAGTTAATGGGGTTATTGCATGATAAAAGATATGATGTACCTGTAATATATCCAGTATCTGTGTCGGTTAGATATCTGGAATCTTTAGTATTGCTCGGCTTAAGTCATAGCAGAATGTCATATCCGAGATCTCCAAAAAAATCACGTAGTATATGGAATATCCTAAATAAATAGCAATATTCGGATAAAAATATCTAGGAGGGAAAATATGGCGGATAGTACATTATTAAATATTATGAAAAAAAGGAGAAGCATCAGAGCATTCTCCAAAAAGGCTATTGCCAGATCTGAAGTTATGAAATTGCTTGAAGGGGCTGTTACAGCTCCCTCTGGCAGTAACATTCAGTCATGGCTGTTTGGAATTATAGATGATATAAAACAATTAAATAAGATCTTTCCTTTTAGCCCGGGATTAATTGGAAAACCACCATGTATAATCGTAGTTTGTTCTAATAGAAAGCTAGCATATGATAGGGGAGGAAAATTGGGAAGTGATGAGATGGCAATAATGGATGTTTCTATGGCATCGGAAAATATTATTCTTCTAGCCACAGAGAGAGGATGGGGAACATGCCCAGTCAAGTCTTTTAATGGTGAGGCGGTTAGAAAAATATTAAAACTTCCTGATTATATATCACCAGACTTGATAATAAGTATTGGATATCCTCAAAATGAGCCTAAATCGCCTCCCAAAAAAAAGTTAGAAGATGTTGTTTTCTATAACAAGTGGGAGGAAAAAATATGAGTGAAAAGCTGATTCAATTACTTGCTTATATTGTTTCAAGTGCAGTTGGGTGTATAGATGAACCTAAAATATATGGCTCACTTAGACTTATTGATACGGCTCAAAAGATAATTGAACTATTTGATGAATTGGATCTTGTCAAGGATAAAAAATTAGTTGAAATAGCCAACATTATAAATAGAGAAAAATTGTTGTGTATGAGTGACAATACAGCATTTGAACAGATGCTTAATGATGTATCAAATAAATTAGTTCAATTGATAGATGAAAGGGAGTAAAGGTATGAGAAAAATAGGCGTCAAGGAAATTGAAGATATAGCGGCAGGAGCTGCAGTGTATGGTACAGGAGGCGGTGGAGACCCATATGTTGGTAAACTTATGGCTATCGATGCCATTAAGACTCATGGAGAAGTCACAATGCTTGATGTAGATGAAGTGCCAGATGATGCAATTGTTGTACCAACTAATATGATGGGAGCGCCAACTATTTTAATTGAGAAAATTCCTAATGGCAAAGAAGCCATAAATGCTTTTTCACTTTTAAAAGATTATCTTGGCAAAGAAATTTTTGCTACAATACCATTTGAGGCGGGGGGACTCAATTCTATGATACCTTTTGCAGTAGCAGCAACATTGGGAATGCCCATTGTGGATGGAGACGGGATGGGAAGGGCTTTTCCGGAAATTCAAATGGTAACTTTTAGCCTTGGCGGAGTAAAATCAACTCCTCTGGTAGTGTGTGATGAAAAGGGAAATGCCACAATGTTTAATACTGTAAGCAATAAGTGGAGTGAAACTTTAGCTAGGGCTGTAACTGTAGCATCGGGTGGATCGACAATGATGGCAAGCTACACTATGACTGGATCTCAAGTTAAAAAAACTTCAATTAGGGGAATTGTAACTAAAACTGAAGAAGTTGGACGTGCAATAAGAATAGCAAAAAATAAAAATACAAATCCTGTTGATGCAGTGCTTAAGGTAAGTGGAGGATTTGAATTATTCAAAGGCAAGGTATGTGACATATTGAGAAAAACAGACGGTGGATTTGTACGTGGAGAAAGTAAAATGACGGGCATCGACGAGTATAAGGGGAAATCCATTAAAATAGAGTTCCAAAATGAAAATTTAATAGTACAAACTAATGAGGGAGAAATACTGGCTACGGCTCCAGATCTTATTGTGGTACTTGATATTGAAACAGGACATGCTATAACAACAGAAACTCTTAGATATGGAAATAGAGGAATAGTAATTTGTATACCTTGCGATGAAAAATGGAGGACCAAAGATGGAATTAAGACTGTAGGGCCAAGATATTTTGGTTACGATGTAGACTATGTTCCTATTGAGCAGAGAATTAAAAGCAGAATGGGGGAATTTTAAAATGAAGTATAGAATTGGTATAGATGTTGGTGGAACTAATACAGATGCAGTAATTCTTGATGAAAATCTGACACCTGTGGTAAAAACAAAAACCCCAACTACTTTGGATGTAAGTTCAGGGATATATAAGGCACTTTTGGAAGTTTTGAAAATGAGTAGTGTACCGAGAGAAGATATAAAATATGCCATGCTTGGAACTACGCACTGTACCAATGCAATTGTCGAACGCAAAAGATTGAATAAGGTTGGTATCATAAGAATTGGATACCCTGCTACAACTGCAATAAAACCAATGACAGGATGGCCTGAGGAGCTTAAAGAAGCGATAGGTAACTTTAGCTACATAGTTAAAGGTGGATTTGAATTTAATGGAAATGAAATTTCAACACTTGATAAAAAATACTTGAGAAAAATAGCCAGTGAAATAAAGGGAAAAGTTAATTCTATAGAAATTACGTCTGTATTTTCACCTGTGTCAAATCAGCATGAAATTAAGGCAGCAGAAATTTTTAAAGAAGAGATGCCGGATGTACCAGTGTCACTGTCATCCGAAATAGGCAGTATAGGATTTTTAGAACGTGAAAATGCAAATATATTGAATGCATCATTAGTTGATGTGGCAAAAACTACAGTGAAAGGATTCATAAAAGCACTTAAAAATGAAAATATAGATTGTCAAGTTTATATTGGACAAAATGATGGTACACTTATGTCAGTAGATTATGCCATGAAATACCCTATATTTACTATTGCTTGTGGACCGACTAATAGTCTTAGGGGAGCTTCTTATCTTGCAAAACAAAAAAATGCACTAGTTGTTGATGTAGGAGGTACGACTACAGATATTGGCGTACTTGTAAATGGATTTCCAAGAGAATCTTCTACTGCAGTTGAAATAGGTGGTGTAAGGACAAATTTCCGTATGCCGGATCTTGTATCTATAGGTCTCGGTGGAGGAACTGTTATACGAAAAAGTGGTAATAAAGTTTCAATTGGGCCTGATAGCGTTGGATATAAACTTACAGAAAAGGCCATGTGTTTCGGGGGAGATACACTTACTGCTTCGGATATAGCAACTTTACTTGGAGTGGCTAAAATAGGTCATGATAAAAAAATAAATGGTGTTCACTTAAATATGGCAGAAGAAGTATATAAAAGGATGATAATTATGGCAGAATCAGCAATTGATAGGATAAAAACAAATGCAAATGATATGAAGGTTGTATTGGTAGGAGGAGGAAGTGTACTTCTTCCAGATAAATTATCAGGGGCATTAGAAGTTATAAGACCTGATTATTTTGATGTGGCGAACGCCATTGGGGCAGCAATAGCTCAAATAAGTGGACAAGTTGAGAAAATATTTATGTTGGATAAAATTGGACGTGAAGAGGCTATTAAGGAAGCCAAAAATATGGCGATTGAACAGGCAATTAAAGCAGGGGCTGATCCTGAATCTATAGAAATTGTAGATATTGATGACGTACCGCTGGCATATATTCCGGGAAATGCAACTAGAATAAGAGTAAAAGCAGCAGGAAATCTTCTGAAATAAATACAGGGGAATTCCGCAAATAATTTAAATTAATTTCCAGCAGCAATTATATGCAACTACAATCCAGTTACGTATAATTGTTGTAACTGGATTTACCCACGTGATTTCCTTTTATTTCCTGACAATGTGACGAGAGATTGCTGTATTGATATATTTTTTGTATGTGACAGTACAACAGGAGATACTATGTATTATTGGTATCGTTTAGCCTTTTTATAGAAAATAATCATTTTTTGTATAACTTAAATTAACAGATATTTCTTCTCCACAATTTAAAATATTATGAGGTGTATTTTTCTTTATTAATATACTGTCACCTTCTTCAAGTTCATATACAGAATCTCCTGCATAAACTTTTACTTTTCCTTTTAGTACAATAATACTTTCATCAGCCTTATGAGTAATCATTTTTTCAGAACTCCAGCAACCTAAATCTAATTTGTAATATAGCCCAATTATTTCAGGTTTAACTTTTGAATCCATTGAATTTGGCGTTAACAATTCATATTCTGCAGTGATTCCTGGTAATACTAGTTTATCTCTGCTATTTTTATGTATAACAACGCATCTATTATCAGTGCTATTTTCACTGGAATGTATATTGTTATCTTCCATAAAGAAAAATATTATAGGAACTTCAAGACATTCAGCAATTTTCCTTAAAGAATTAAGTGAGGGCTTTTTTAATCCTCTTTCTAATTGTGAAAGAAAGCTTGCTGTATATCCTGTCATTTGACACATATCAGCTAGTGTATATCCTTTTTTTAATCTAAGCTTTTTAAATATTTCCGGATTCAAAGCATAACTCCCCTTTTAATTAATATTTTACAGCTGCCCTTTTATAAGTGTATACTTTCCTATTAAAAAAATCAATAAACTTATGCTTTGTAAAAATTTTAATGATGTAATGAGTGCAATTAAAAATAAAAAATTAGGTATTATTTTATCTTTTGAGGGGGTAGAGCCTTTATACAATGGTCTTAATCTTTTAAAAATTTTCTACAAACTCGGCGTAAGAGGGTTAGGACTTAGCTGGAGTAGAAGAAATTATGCAGCAGATGGGTGTCACTATACAGACGTTCCTGAAGGCCATAAAGGAGGTTTGACCGATTTTGGATTTAACCTCATAAAGGAAGCAGAAAAATTAGGGATGCTTATAGACGTAAGCCATTTGAATGATGAAGGATTTGATGATGTACTTAAATTTACAAAAAATCCATTTATCGCATCACATTCTAATAGTAGAGCTTTATCTAATATAAAAAGAAACCTTACAGATTTTCAAATAAAGGCGATTGCAAACAGAGGTGGCATAATATGTGTTAATGCATCCAGTATTATGGTAGCCGATAATGATGAAGATTCAAATGCTGAATATTTAGCAAAACACATTGATTATATTGTTAATTTGGCAGGGATAGATCATGTTGGTTTCGGATTTGATTTCTGCGATCGTTTTGAAGAAAGTGGACAAATATATAGCAACTCTAGAATATCATTTGATGTTATAAAAGGGCATGGAGAAGTAAATAAGGTATTAAAAATACTTTCAAATCGTGGTTACAACAGTAAAGATATTGAGAAAATAGGTTGTGAAAATTATCTTCGGGTGTTAGATAATGTCATAAATAAGTAGATTGACATCAACTTATTACTCCAATATTTCATTTATAATTCTTCCGTCTGCATCTTTTAACTCAATTCCAAGCAATTTTGCCATAGTTGGTCCTTCATCAACCAAATTCATATCATCTACAACTACACCTTTTTTTACTCCTCTGCCGCTTGCCATAAAGACGGTTGTATAGTCTTTTCTGTATGGCGAGTACCCGTGGGTGGCTCTTGTGATATTATGTGAGCTGCTCACATCTTCCGGTTTTATATATTTTATTATGTCTCCCACCGTGTCATCAAGAAAATAAAATCCCTTTTTTGCTTCAACCATAAAAGCACAATTTGGATCAGCGCCTAATTTCATTACAATATCTTTTTTGTATATTTCTTCGATACATTGATTTTCTTTATTGAAATTTTCTATAAGAGAATAGAGTTTGTCTATCAACAATTTATCGTCTTTGTTCTTTAAATATATATAGGCACAGCCATCACAATTTTTTGATATTGCCCTGTAGTTTTTAATTTTCCCTCTTTCGTCTACATCAATATATCCATTGTTTTTCAATAATACATTGAGTTCTATAATTTTATCCTCATCCATGCTGCTGTGATCACCTAAAATTATAATTGTGCTGTCGTTATACATATCATTTTCTTTCAAGGTTATAATTATTTCACCTAACCTTTTGTCATGCCTTAGAAGTGCGGCATTTGCTTCTTCAGAATAAAATCCACTGCAGTGGCGCATAGAATCCAAATCGGAATAGTGGACAAATGTTATATCAGATTTCTTGTTTTTTATAGTATATAGAAGTGATTCATGGGTAAAATTATCTAATTCAGGTTCCTTCATACCATCTCTCAAATAACCAAATTTCTGATTTAGTTGAAATTCAAATAAAGGGTTTCCATTCAATAAAGATACTATAGTTTGATTTTGCCAGGACCTATTGGGAAAAATCTCCGGCATGTTGTATTGTATTCTGGATTTTGCTGTGATAGGCCATAACAAGGCTGCTACTGTCATTCCCCTGTCTATTGCAAGATCATAAATTGTGTCTCCTTTTATATATTGTCTGTCCCAGTACCAGTCCGGTGATTTTCTATTAGGCTGTAATAAGGTATTGTTTACTATTCCGTGATTTTTGGGATACTTTCCCGTGACAATGCTGGCATGGGCAGGATATGTTAGGGAGGGGTAAACACTGTACACTTTTTTACAATAGGAAGCTTCGGCAAGAAATTTTTTAAAGTTAGGTAAAGAAGAGATGTATTTAAAATCTAAAGTGGCAAGTCCGTCAAAAGATATTATATATAAATATTTTGTAAGCTTTTCCATTTGAAATTTCCCCCTGATAATAGTGATTTTTAAATAATTACAACAATATTTTTAATATACCACTTGTAGATTATGATCATATTATAAGATTATTAAAGAATATTAATAATGAGATGAGATAATTTGAGGTAGAAAAAAATAGAAATGGCTTGTTTTTATATATTGGTATGATATAATAAATTAAAAATACATACAAAAACCCAGTATATCATATATTATCACAAAATAAATTATATGTCAAATGTACTAAATTAAATTTTTAGGAGGAAAAGTCATGAATTTACCCAAAATATTTGACTCAATAAGTAAATCTAAAAAATCTAACAGCATAGATGAAATTTTCAAGTTAAATGCCGAGTTAAGTAAGTACAATCTTGTTCTTGGTGTAGAGGATATAAAAGATATAATAAATGCAAAAAACAGCACCTTGAAAAGTCAGGGTAGAATTGAGCTCAATCTGGATATAATTGAATTCATTATAAGAAAAATTGGAAAATCTCCTTATGTAAATCAGGATAATTTAGTGGAAACAATCAATGATATGTATGCGATTTTTCACTATGTAAAAAACTGTACGTCAGACTTTTTACCTGATAAACAGGTATTGGAAGCCTTAATGTTTTTTTATGGAAATGTCTATAATGGTTCCATGGAACTTGTAATGGGAAAGGGTACTGAAAAAATTATAAATAATTTCAGGCATGGTAAAAAGCTTACTTGTAGGAAAGAGGAGGAGTAACATTGGAAGGAGATATAATGTCAATTTTTCAAAACCTAATAGTGAAATATACAAGGGGAAAGGGCAGTTCCATAAAGGAAGATACTGCTTTTCGTATTTTAGGTTCGATTTATTATGCAGTTAATGCCTGTGTTCAAAATCAGCAAGACTCCAGCAGGTCTTTTTTAATTTCAAAAGGAAATATACTTGAAATTTATAAAAAGGGGATTGAAATTTTAAAAGAAACTTTCTGCCAATGTGAAAAACTTTACGAAGAAATAAAAGAAAATAGACTTCGGGTTCCAGTTAAGATGTATAATGATACGATAGATGCTGCACTGCCGGATTTTTTTAAAAATTATGATATAATTTTTGGGGCGCAGGATACATACTCCAGTATGGATTATCCTCTTGTTTTTGATGATATGAATATAAAAGGAATTTTTTACATAAAACAGTATCTTGAAAAATTGAAAGTTGAAACAGAATTCTGCAATTTTTTTAAGGAATCATCTATTTTAGAAATACTTAAAGGCTATGGGGAAAAATATAAAATAGATATTTCACAATCACCGATCAGTGTTTTTCAAATACTTATTGAACAATGTGCTTTTTTAACTCTATGTGAGGTATTTGAATCTCTTGATGATACTTTTCTTGCCCTATTGGGGAAAACTGTATTTTATGATGATCTGGCATGCAGCTCCTTTAAACTTACACACGAGCAGTTGATAAACTGTAGAGGAAACATGGAAAGGGAGTGGCAGAATTACTATGTCAATTTTTTGCTGGGACAGAGTGAAAAAAGGATAAAAAATATAGGAAAAACAATCATTCATATTTATGGCTGATATTAATGTACCTGTATCTTATCTACCTCTCATTTTTGATTTGTTCACATAAATATAAAAAATACATAAACTTGGTATCTTTTAATCATTACCATTATTATGCTATAATGTATTTAATAGTAATGATTCATGTTATATAGAATTACCCCTTTCTATCATTACTGTATGGGTGGTTACAGGGATGACAGGTTGGCACAATGGAAGGGGGTAATGTGAATGAACTTTTTCTTCCTGTGCATTGTAGTGCTTTCAATTACCGAGATATTGAGTTTATGTATTATTTCAGTTTTCTGCTATAAACAGGATAAACTTAAAATGTTTTTTGAAAGCAAGACCGGTGTTTCGAAAGATAAGATTTTGACAGATGTTAAAGTTAAAATAGATGAACCAAAAAATGAAAACAACAAGTAACTTTTGGGAGAAGTTACTTGCTTATATATAGGTTCTTTCTCGTATAACATGATTTTGTGAATTTACAATTTCTCTGTAATCACTCACCTACATACCTTATTATTATATTATAATTGAAGCAAAAAATACACTCTTTTATAATATTTTTTATTATTTTTATCAATTCAATTGTTATTTGCTTAATTTTTTATTTATATATTTATAAAGGTAAAATTGGAGAATATAGGCTGGTAAAAATACAAAGAAAAGCTCTAGAGAGATCCAGGGCTTTAATAAACAGGGTGAATATTATATAATTATATAAAAGCTTCAATAGTATAAACAGAGTTCTTGCTTCAGGTGGGGTTTTTGACATCACCTGAAGTTTAGAAATCGTTATCCAGGAGCGTAGCTGCCCTTATCTGTCACTTGTAGAAGTGGCAGTATTAGGGCAGGTAGCTATCGGATAAATATACACAATCAAATCTTATTATAGAAAGAGGGAAAATAAATGAAAAATCCTGTAGTTACAATTGAAATGGAAAATAACAAAACCATAAAGATGGAACTTTATCCAAATATTGCACCAAATACGGTGAATAATTTTATATCTTTGATAAACAGGAGCTTTTATGATGATACAATTTTTCACAGAGTAATACCCGGGTTTATGATTCAGGGAGGAGATCCTGAAGGCAGTGGAATGGGAGGACCAGG
The DNA here is from genome assembly GCF_020908015.1 of Clostridium aromativorans. Classification (NCBI taxonomy): domain Bacteria; kingdom Bacillati; phylum Bacillota; class Clostridia; order Eubacteriales; family Clostridiaceae; genus Clostridium; species Clostridium aromativorans. Next base: position 41,142 of record NZ_JAJJPB010000024.1, on the reverse strand, counting down.
TTATTCCATTAAAGGTGAGTTTTCATCGAATAATTTTAAAAATAATTTAAAACATACAAGGGGAGTGATCTCTATGGCAAGGACCATGGCACCAAATTCTGCAGGCTCTCAATTCTTTATAATGACGGATGATGCCCCTCATCTTGACAGCCAGTATGCTGCTTTTGGAAAAGTTATAGAGGGAATGGAAGAGATAGATGAAATAGTATCACAAAAAAGGGATTATAACGACAGGCCTTATGAGGATCAAAAAATGAAAAAGGTAACTGTAGAGACTTTTGGGGAAAAATATGATGAACCCGAAAAGGTAGAGGGTTAAAATACATATTTAAAATTGTAAAAAGTTATAGAATAGTGATAATCAATTTTCCTGAGCTTTTAGGCTCGGGAATTATATTTCTCATTTTTCTTTTATTCAAGAGGAAAGTCTTTGCAGCTTGTCAGTATAATCTTCAGAAAATCTTCATAGATTTTATAACTAATTCTTTAAAAGTTTTTTTTAAAATGGAATCTGATATGAAAATCAAAAGGAGGATTGTTATGGAGAAATATTATAGGAAAGCTGCTCTGTTCGGAATTTTAATGAGTATACTGTGGGTGCTTTTGGTAAATACACAGCCCTTTTCCGATTTTGCCTATTATGATGGACTAGCCAGACAGATAGCGGCTGGAGGACCTTGGGGTGACACCTACACTTCTGTGGGGTATCCCGTTGTGCTGGGGCTTGTATATAGAATTTTTGGCAGTAGCTTGGCAGCAGCAAAAATTTTTAATTTAACACTTACATTCGTAAACTACGTACTTTTTTATAAAATATTAAAAAAAGCAGATTTGAGTGAGAAAAGGCGTAAATTTACATATGGTCTATTTGTTGTTTTCCCCAGCAATATATTCTACAACAGTATTTTAGCAGGAGAAATACTGTTTACTGCCATATTGCTTTTAATAACGTTTTTATACTTCTATGATGTTAAACACAAATACATACTGATTGGCGTACTGACAGCTGCGGGTGCCATGGTAAAACCATTTTTCCTGGGATTTTTTCTTCTGGTTTTTATAGTGGAACTGTGCTTCAAAATGAAGTTTTCGGCAGTATTAAAACATTCAATTATAGTATTTATAATAAGTGCTGTAGCCATATCCCCATGGTTATATAGAAATACCAGACTCCTGGGGCAGTTCACTTTTATATCCAACAATGGGGGAATAGTACTTTATGTAAACAATAATTCCCAGAACAGATATGGCCTGTGGATGGATGCCAGAAATGTGCGCAATTCTGTTGTAAAAAAGACTGAATATATAAATGCCAATGCTACGGATAAAAACAAAATGCTCTCCAGGGCAGCACGGAAATGGATAAGAGCACATCCAGCAGAATTTGTTCAGCTTGGGTTCAAACGGCTGTTTATTACCTATATCGGCTTCAGTGAAATAGACTATAGTTTCAATGGTGCAAATGTAAACCCAATTTTTAAATTTATATTTTCATTTTACGCCTATGCTGCAAGATATGTGGTATTTGTTCCTGCTGTAGTCATGCTGCTTGTATACAGTGTAATAACAATTAAGGGATTTTCAGGTAAAAAGTCTGTAGATCGCTATTCAATATACAACCTTGTTTGTTTTTACATGTTTGCCCTTGTGTATTTTATTTCTGAAGGCCAGCCCCGTTATTCATTTCCCTGTACATTTATAATGATTTACTTCTTCTCATGTTTTGCGGAAAGATTTAATTTTATCAAATCTGCAAAAAGCGTAAAATTATAGAACATGTTATAATAAAATTATTGTTTTAATTGTGAATTGCAGTAAGGGGGACATTTGCATGAAGGGATACAGTGTATTGGCAGTAGACGATGACGAGGATATTCTGGATATAATAAAGATTTATCTCCAAAATGACAAATTTGAGGTGATCACTGCTTGTGATGGGGGGTCAGCAATAGAAAAGTTGAAAAAGCAAGCTGTGGATTTGATAATATTGGATATAATGATGCCGGGGCTGGATGGACTGCATACTTGCCTTGAAATTAGAAAGGAGAAAAAAATACCTATTATAATGCTTTCTGCAAAAGATGATCCCAGCAGTAAAATATTGGGCCTTGATATAGGTGCCGATGACTATGTGACAAAACCTTTTAATCCACTGGAACTGGTGGCCAGGGTAAGATCCCAAATCAGAAGATATTCAGAATTCAATGGGGAGAAACCTCATAACAGGGATAAGATTGTTATAGATGATCTTACAATAGATACTGAATCCCATGAGGTATTTGTTGGGGAGAATTTAGTAGAACTTACTCCCATTGAATTTTCTATTTTAAAGGTACTTGCGGAAAACAGGGGAAGGGTGCTCAGTACGGAAACTATATATGAAAATGTATGGAATGAAGCTTTTTACAATTCCAAGAATACGGTGGCAGTGCATATAAGGAATATAAGAGAAAAGATAGAGATAAACCCAGGAGAGCCCAAATACATAAAAGTGGTATGGGGAATAGGCTATAAAATTGATAAATAAAATAGGAAAATTTTTTCTGAAAAGTATATCCAGGGAACTTCTTATAATAAACATATTCAGTTTTATAATATTAGTAATTGGAATAGCTATTTCTGTCCAAATTATAATTTCTGATAAAAATAACACCCAGAATTTTGTCAATGCATCAAATGATGCTTATGTACAGGACCAGGTATGTTAAATCCACCGACCTCCAAAATAATTACTATATAGATAATCTTGCACAGTTGAATAATATAAACATAGCGCTTGCTGATATGAAAGGCAATATAGTTTTGAAATCAAAGGGAATAAAAGACAGGTATATGGATTTGGATTCTTTAAGAGAGCATATGGTGAAAGATCACATTGGGAAAACAGTATATGAATTATATGATTTGTATATCTCAGGAAATAAATATGTACTTGTTACATGGAAAAACTCAGGGGCATACCATGAAATATTCAAACATGTATTTATAATAGCATTTCCAATTGTGATCTCACTGGAAATTATTTATTTCTGGTCTTATAAAAAAGTTGAGTATATAAAGTATATATGCAAAGGCATAGTAAAAATTTCACAGAAGAATCTAGACTATAAGATTCAAAAAAGGGGCAGTGATGAATTGAAAGTTTTAGCAGAAGAAATAAACAAAATGTCCCTTAATCTGAAAAATATGATGGAGCGTGAAAAATTTCTTCAAAGATTTAAAAATCAATTGATAACAAATCTATTTCATGATTTGAGAACTCCTCTTACCTCTTTGATTGGCTATCTGTATCTATTGAATAACATAGATGTTTCCATAAAAGATAGAAAAATTTACAGCAAAAAGTCTCTGGAAAGAGCGGAAAAACTCAAGCTATTTATAGACAATCTGTTTCAATATTCAAAGCTGGAAAGCGGTGAAATAGAACCTGAGTTGTGTAATGTGAACATAGTTGAAATTATGGAACAGATTATAGGAGAGATGTCCATTCTGGCGGAGAAGTCGGGGATTGAATTTGTAAAAAAGTATGATATGGTAGATCTGAAATTGAATGTGGATCCCTACCTCATAAGCAGAGCTTTTCAGAATGTATTGTCCAATGCCATAAAATACAGTGCGAAAAACAGCAGTGTATATGTGAATATTACTTCAGATAAAAAAAACACGGTAGTGAGTTTTCAAAATAAACCTGTTCGGGATTTGTCGGATGAACAAATAGGTAAGATATTCGATAAATTCTATACGGGCGATAAGTCAAGAAATTCTCATGAAAATAATTCAGGATTGGGACTTGCAATAGTCAAGAATATTGTTAAATTGCATAAGGGAGAGGTGTGGGCGGAAAACAGAGATAATGTTTTTACAATATGCGTAAAATTGAGAAATAGTTTATAGGTGCTCTTTATAGAAAAATATAGAGATAAATCCAGAAAAGTCCAAATATATAAAAGTGGTTTGGGGAGTAGGTTATAAAATTGATAAGTAAAATGAAAGAATTTTTCCTAAAAAGTATATCCAGAGAGCTTTTTATAATAATTATATTCAGCTTTACGGTATATGAAATATTCAAGCATATGCATATAATAGCATTTCCAATTGTGATCTCACTGGGAATTATTTATTTCTGGTCCTACAAAAAAGCCATATATATAAAATATATATGCAGAAGTATAGTAAAAATTTCCCAGGAAAACTTGAACTGTAAACTTGAAAAAAGAGGCAGTGACGAACTGGGAATTTTGGCAGAGGAAATAAATAGGATGTCACTCAATCTGAAAAATATGATGGAACGTGAAAAATCTCTTCAAAGGTTTAAAAATGAATTGATGACAAATCTGTCCCATGATTTGAGAACTCCTCTTACCTCTTTGATTGGCTATCTATATCTATTAAACGACAAAAACACTTCTGTAAAAAATAGAGAAATCTACAGTAAAAAGTCTCTGGAAAGGGCGGAAAAGCTCAAGCTGTTAATAGACAATCTGTTTCAGTATTCAAAGCTGGAAAGCGGTGAAGTAAAAACCGAGTTGTGTAATGTGAACATAGTTGAAATTATGGAACAGATTATAGGGGAAATGTCCATTCTGGCGGAGAAATCGGGTATTGAATTTGTAAAAAAGTATGATATGGAAGATCTGAAATTGAATGTGGATCCCTACCTCATAAGCAGAGCTTTTCAGAATATACTGTCCAATGCCGTAAAATACAGTGTTGAAAACAGCAGTGTATATGTGAATATTACTTCAGATAAAACAAACACAGTAGTGAGTTTTCAAAACAAACCCATTCAGGATTTATCAGATGAGCAAATTGGAAAGATATTTGAAAGGTTTTACATGGGAGATAAGTCAAGAAATTCTTATGAAAATAATTCAGGATTAGGGCTTGCAATAGTAAAGAATATTGTTAAATTGCATAAGGGAGAGGTATGGGCGAAAAACAAGGACAATACCTTTATAATATATGTGAAATTGAGAAATGATTTGTAAATACTTTTTATAAAAGAAAACTAAGCCTATAATTGACAAATACTTAATGAGGAGATAGGGAGGATTACAATGTGAAAGACAGTGTGGATTTAATAAAAAAGCCAGGTGTGGGGAAAATAGTATTTAATGTATTCATAGTTTCTCTGACAATATTGGTATTGGGACTTGTCATTAATTTTTATTATGCATTGGGATATTTATTTATTTTACTTATTCATGAAGCCGGGCATTATGTTTCAGCAAAATTTTTAAATTTAAAAGTTGCTTTTGGAGGGTTTACGCCTTTTGGTGCATATATAGTTCATGAAAATATTGAAAACTGCAGGGAAAACGCAATTGTTGCAATAGGAGGTCCACTTTTTGGGGGCATACTTGGATTTATCTACTATGCAATTTATTATTTTACAGGGGATGTTACATTCTTGGTGTTGAGCTTCACTTCCATGGTAATTAACTTAATAAATTTAATTCCTGTAAAACCCCTTGATGGAGGTCATATAGCTGAAGCGATATCTCCCGTTATATGTTATATAGGGCTGCCATTTATATTGTATTTACTTGTATCTATAAAAGGTCTGAAAGGCAAAATTTCATTATTTATTATTCTTGCAATAGGGATTTACCAAACATATGATTTTACCATAAAATATAAAAACAGCTTCTATTTTAAACTAGCTAAAGGCAGCAGAATAAAATTCATAATAATTTATGGCATACTACTGGCATCATTGGCAGTTAGCGGAATATATCTTTATGTCACATTTGATTTTAATGAAGTTTTTCAAAGTGTTCTTCGATATAAATAATTGAGGGATTTGTCATAATCATTTAAATTATAAAAGCAGGGAGGGTCAATTAAATGTCAGGGGAAATAATACATATATGCTGCTCTGACAGTCCTTATGGGAGTATAAAATATGCAATTGGAACAGGGCTGCTGGACGGTAAAAAAGTGATAGGATTTTTTGATGATTTATCCAATGGTCCCATAGATAAATTTATTGAATTAAAAGAAAGAATTAATTGGTGTAAAAAAATATGTATTGAAGAGGATAACAAAACTTTTGGGGAGATCAAGGAGGATTATAAAAAACTTGATGATGATTTGATGAAAATTAAAGATGAAGATATTTATCTGTGGTATGGTAACAATCCAGCGGAAATTTGTGGAATGTTGTATGTTCTATCCATGATTGAAGAGAAAATTCATAATTTGTATACTATAAATGTATCAGATATTACTTACAATACCGGAAAAAGAAATGAGTTTACACCAAGAACAGTAGGAGAAGTCATAGGCAAAGCTGAGAATTATGTTTCTGATATTTTTATTTTCTGGAGAATAACAGAACTAATAAAAAGTGGAAAAATTGTATATAGAGGTAATTTAAATCTTATGAGAGAATTGGAAATAAAAAAAGTATAAAATATGATATGGAGGATTGGTATATTATGAATCTTTGCTGGATAACATTAAATGTAAAGAATATGGAGGAATCTTTGAAATTTTACAGCGAACTGCTGGGAATTAAAGTTTTTAATAGATTTAGCCCAGGCCCAGGAGTGGATATTGCCATGGTTGGGGAAAAGGATAAACCTAAAATTGAACTGATATGCAGTAGAAACAGCAATTCTGAAATTGAAGCCAGTGGTATATCTATTGGCTTTGAGGTAAAATCACTGGATGAAACTATGAAGTATATGAAAAGTAAAGGTATAATAATTAAAAGAGGACCTATTTCACCATCACCAAAAGTTAAATTCTTTTTTATAGAGGATCCAAATGGAGTGGAGGTTCAGATAGTTGAAAACAGATGATGTACATCACTTTCTTTTTTCTTATAAAAGTATCTATTTTAAAGGAATGAAATATATTTATGAAGAATAAATCAGTTCAACCTTTTGTCAAATGGGTTGGGGGAAAACGTCAGTTAATTAAAGGAATAAGCAAATATATACCTAAAGGTAATTATAAGTATTATGAGCCATTTGTGGGTGGAGGAGCTGTTCTTTTCGATTTGCAGCCTAAAAAAGCGGTTATAAATGATTACAATTTTGAATTAATAAATACATATAATGTTATAAAAAATAAAGTAGAGGAATTGATTCAATATTTGAAAACTTATCCCAATGATGAAGAGTTTTATTATAAGATGAGAGAATTTGACAGAAAAGAGGAGTATAAAAATTGGTCAGAAGTAAAAAAGGCCAGCAGGTTCATATACTTGAATAAGACATGCTATAATGGACTATATAGAGTAAACCAAGCAGGATATTTTAATACTCCTTTTGGACGATATAAAAATCCTAATATCGTTAATGATGCAATTTTGAGGGCAGTGAGCAAATTTTTAAATGAGAACGATATTGTAATAAAATCTGGTGATTATAAAGAAGTTTTAAAGGGAATTAAAAAAAATTCATTTGTATATTTTGACCCTCCATATGATCCTATAAGCCACAGTTCCAATTTTACAGGATATACCACAGGAGGATTTAGAAAGGAGCAGCAAATTGAATTAAAGGAAGCTTGTGATGAATTAAATAAAAAGAAAGTAAGATTTCTCTTATCGAACAGTAATACCGAATTTATCAGGAAGCTTTATAGTGATTATAGTATTGAAATAGTTAATGCTAACAGATCAATTAACAGTGTTGCCTCTAAAAGAGGGGAAGTCGAAGAAGTGTTGATTAGAAATTATAGCATATAGGTAAATTATCTATAGTATCTGTTTTCCTGATGTCTACAAATACAATAACGATATTTAGCAAATATTGTATATAATACTTGCAATCAGGTACTTAAAAATTTTTTGACATCATCTTCTTTTTTAAATAATGTACATCCTCCTTTATGTTCTCCAACCAGCATCTCGTTATCTTTAAGTTTTTTGAATAATGGTGATTTTAAAGCCTCTCTAAGGCTGGAGTCTTTTAAATTTACATCTGAATAGGGAGAGAGGGGACATGGCTCTGCGCTGCCATTGGCATTTATGTGAAAAAATCCTCTTCCGGCCGCCAGGCATCCTCCCATGTATTTCTCATCACCTGGAAATGATAAAAATACCATGCTTTCAAATGCCTGTCTTAATTCCTCCAGCTTTTTTTCCAGCAAAAGGCGCTCTCTTTTTGTTGGTGCAAGCTTTTCAGTGGATTTGACTACCGCAGTATACTCTACAAATACCAGTACTCTTGTTCCTTTATTATAAAGATCCTGTACAAATCCTTCATTTGTGACAGTTTTTATATTTTCAGTTGTTACAGTTATAGAACATCCGAATAAAATTTTTCTTTTATTTAAATTATCCACTGCAGTCATTATTGAATTATAGGTATTTTTTCCACGCCTGGAGTCAGTTTGATACTCATTGCCTTCAATGCTTATTATCGGCACCAGGTTTCTATTTTTATCAATTAAATTTATATAATCCTCATCCAACAGGATTCCGTTTGTGAAGATCGGAAAAACTATTTCTTTAACAGAAGAAGCCTTTTCAATAATACCTCTTCTCATCAGGGGTTCTCCGCCTAAGAGCAATATAAATGAGATTCCAAGTTCCCTTGCTTCATTAAATAGCTGTTCCCACCTTTCTTCTGATATTTCAGTATCCTTTAAGTTATCTCCACAGGAGCTGCTGGCCCTTGCATAGCACCCCTTACAATATAAATTGCAGCTGGAGGAAATGCTTGCCATTAAAAACGGAGGAATATGCTCTCCTTTACTTTCCAGTATATTTCTTCTATTATTTGCAGCTGATACCGACAGCATATATTTTATTAAAAATTGAGTTTCTTTTGGATTTTTTATAGATGACTTTAGAACATTCTTCACTATAATTTCAATACCCCTGCTCATATATTCAGATAAATTAAATGTTTTTTTCATTATTAACCTCCAACTTTTATTTGATCAATAAATTCAGTTCCATATCAATGAGTTCATCTCTTTCCTTTTTATTCATGATGTCAATTTTACTGAAGGATTTAAATTCATCCGCTCTGTAGAATACCAGCTGCATAAATGAAATCAATTGATATGAAATAACTTTGCACTCTTTATCACTTTTGCTTTCTTCAAAACAATCTCTGATTAAGGGCAGTATTTCCATAGTTTGAATGAATTTCTCCTTTAATAAGATATAGGGAATTATCTGTTTTGTATATTTTTTATAATTGACGACCATATCACTAATACTAATCAAGAAATTTTTAAGCTTATCTTTTGGTGAACTGCTGCTGCTTGTCATATTTTGAAAATATATATCTGCAGTGTCTCCTATTAATTTATTTACAGCAATGTTTACCAATTCATCTTTGGAATTAAAATAGTAATTTATTGTTGATAAATTCACATTGGCTCTTTTTGTTATTTTTCTCGAGGTTATTTCTGAAATATCGCTACACTCCTGCAATAATTCTACTACCGTTTTTATCAATAGCTCTTTTGTACTATTTGGATTGTTCAATTTGATACCTCACTTTCAAACATGTTTAATACACGTTTTATTATAACCTAATTGTAATAATATATCAATATGCGAATTTGCTCAATTTAAAAAGGTTTTAATTATAAAATCAACTGTAAATCCATTTAAGGGAAACAGTTGAAATGAAAGTAACTAATGGTAGTACTATAATATATTCAAGAATTTAGATAAAAAAGTTTTTATAGCCCTTTAAAAAAGCAGATGAAATATGATTTAAATTGGGAGGATTTAAAAATGCTATCGGCACTGGAAGAATATAAAAAAAGAAAACACAGGTACAATTTATTAATTAAAAGGCAGCAAAAATATATGGCTGGTATAAGTAATTTAAGACTTCTTATTTTTATAATAGGATTTATAGCTTTAATAGAAATGTATATATTAAGAGAATCTTTTATATTTAATTTTACAGTTTTAATTATGCTCAGCTTGCTGTTTTATCTAGCTTATTTACAGACAAATATGAAAACTAAAATAATGCACTCGGCTGCACTGGTTAAAGTAAATCAAGCTTCAATAAAACGATTAAATGGAGAATGGAGGAATTTTGAGGATATTGGCGGGGATTTTATAGATAAGAATCATAATTATTCATATGATCTCGATATTTTTGGCAAAGGTTCTCTATTTCAATTGATAAATACAGCCCACACTTGTATTGGAAGGCAGAAGTTAAAAAAATTGCTGACAGAAAAGCCTCAGTATAAACAAAATATATATGACAGACAGTCCACAGTTGTAGAGCTTGCACATAAAATCTATTTTAGACAGCAATTTGAAGCAGAAGGAAAAATGATTCCAAATAATAAACAAAATTCAAAGGAACTTTTTTCATGGTTAAAAGAGAGAAAAAATTTCATATTAAAAAAACAGCTGATTTGGGCTCTGAGAATTCTTTCAGCTGTAACAGCCGCAGCTACTTTGACGTTGGTGGTTAAAATAGTCTATTTTATTTTAGCTGCTTTATTTGATATTTACAAAACTGTGCCAAAAATGTTTTATTTGGTTCCTTCTTATGTTTCTGTCAGCTTAATTTTAATTCAGTGTATTATTCTAAAAATAAATAAAAAAGACAGGATTAAAAACTTAATTATTGCCGAAAAATATAATTCTGACATAAAAGTGTATAAAAGTATGCTTGGACTTATAGAGAAGCATGAATTTAAATCAAAGTATATTGTGAACTTATGTAAAAAGCTTTACAGTAATGATGGAGCAAGTGCATACGTGCAAATAGAGGCTTTTTCTAAAATATGCGGGTCTATAGCCAATAGACGTAATATATTGTATTCCATTTTGAATCCAATACTCATGACAGAATATTACTGGAATATTTCTGTTGAAAAATGGAAAATAAAGTCGGGAGACAGCTTCCGGAAGTGGATTGATGTAATAGGGGAATTAGAGGCCTTATGCAGTCTTGCAGTTATTAAATACGATAATCCACATTGGTGTATGCCAGGGATTGTAACTGGATCATCGAGAATTACAGCAAAGAATATGGGATATCCTCTTCTGGAAGAAAAAAAACGCATATGTAATGATTTGAATATAGGAGAAACTTATTCGGTTATGCTTGTAACGGGGTCTAATATGTCTGGAAAGAGCACATTTTTGAGAACTGTAGGAATTAATATTGTGTTGGCATATTCCGGAGCTCCTGTATGTGCCCAGGAATTTTTCTGTACTATTATGGATATTTACAGCTGTATGAGAGTAAATGATAACCTGGGACAAAATATATCTTCTTTTTATGCGGAGATATTGAGGATTAAGAATATTGTTGAAGCTTCAAAAAAAGGAAAAAAGATATTATTTTTATTAGATGAAATTTTTAAAGGAACCAATTCGAGAGACAGGCATACCGGAGCAATGATTTTAGTAAAACAATTGAGTAAAATCGGTAATTTGGGATTTATATCTACTCATGACTTAGAACTAGGTGAAATGGCCAATTATAGAAAATCAAAAATCAGAAATTATCATTTTTCCGAGTATTACAGGAACAACAAAATTTATTTTGACTATAAATTGAAGGAAGGAATTTCAGATACGAGAAATGCCATATATTTAATGAAATTAGCTGGTATTGAAATAGAAAAAAATTAAAAACTTTGAAACGCTTTTACAGGAGCTGAGTCTTATACATGGGAGGTGTGAAATGGCAGACTTTGGAGAAATATATGCAGAAAACTTTTCCGGTGTATATAAATACGTGCTGGCTCTGTGTCGTAATGAGGATATTGCTGAAGAAGTTACACAGGAAACTTTTTTCAAAGCCATGCAGCATATAGATAAGTTCAATGGAAGCTGCAAATTATACGTATGGCTTTGTCAGATTGCTAAAAACACTTACTTCTCGCTTTCCAAAAAACGAAAGCGGATGGCTCTGGAAATAGATGGGGATTTTCCATATACAACATGGGATCTGGAAAGAGATTATCTTGATAAAGATGCAGCAAGGCAATTACACGTTCTGATCCATAATCTGAATGAACCATACAAAGAGGTCTTTACTTTACGGGTATTCGGAGAACTTCCATTTATGCAAATTGGTGAGTTATTCAGGAAAACCGACAGCTGGGCAAGATTGATTTTTTACAGGTCAAAAAAACAATTACAGGAGGCGATGAGATGAAAGTATCTTGTGAAATAATTAAAGATTTACTGCCATTGTATCACGATGGCGTTTGCAGTAACGACAGTAAAAGGGTGGTTGAAGAGCACCTTGCCCATTGTGATAGCTGCAAAGCAGAGCTGAAGGCAATGGAGGATGCATCATTATTTGCTAACAATGCAGAACAGAATTTGAAGGATGCGGATGCGGTAAAAAAATTATCAAAGAGGTGGAAGAAAGGAATGATAAAATCATTATTGAAAGGCATTTTAATAACTATCTTGTTCATGGCCCTTCTGGCTCTTGTTCTCTATTGCTTTATAGGTTTTAGAATTGAACCCAAACCCTATTGATTGGAGGAAAATAATATGAGCCACTATATTTTAAAGGGAGAACATATTCAAAAAAAATACAGCGGAAATACAATTTTACAGGATGTTTCCAAATTTTTATTTATGCCGCATTGGGATCGGTAATCTGTTTGCTTGCCATGCTGATTAAAAACAGTACGGCATAAATACTTGTTTGCCTTGGCTATGTGTTATTAAGCGAAACACTGGTATCGGCCATAAGAAACTTAATCAGTTTTTCCGATATAGCCGCAAAAGCTGCGGAATGGTGTATTCGACACTCCATTTACGGTATGTCGCTCATTGTTTCCGGAACATCGGTTTCCGCCGGCCTAGCAATGAGCATTATCATAAATTCGCTTGTAATCCTGTCTTTGTCTACTGCAATTGGATTGTTCCTCTTTAGGAAGTATGAATTGTAAGATTATGACGTAAATAAATATATGCTAGACTATTTTCTCATGGCTTATTATATTTTTTATGGAAAATATAATAAGCCATAGGTGTAATCAATACTGATTCTTCTAATAAAGAAAAAATAATTAAATTTTGCATGTACACCTCTAGCTATAAATTTTATGCATATTCAAGTATTTAGTATTATTATGTGACTTTCTACAATACATAAAACGTAAATAAATTGAAAGTATTTACCTATGTTGTTATAATATATATAATAAATCTGTATATATGAGGTAAACTTCTAATATAGGGAATCATGCTGCAGTCATAAATGGATGGATAACATCTGAGGATGATAATACATTAATTCTAATGTATCCTGCTTATGAATGTTATAAACAAGCATAGTCTTCAGGAAGTACATTTTATTTTTTTGGAAATACTACAATGACCTGGTATACAGCGGTCTGTTTAATGCAAATTTTAAGCTGGTATGCAAGAAAATCTTAAGAATTGTATTTTAAGTTTTGTAAATAGGTGTGGTGTATATATGAAAAAAAAAATATAATTTAATTTTATTATTTAGTATAATATTTTGTATTTTATTATATTTAATGTATGTAAATATAAATAAGAATTTTTTAAAAGAGAATATAGATACCATTTACATATACAAATTGGGTAAAATAAAATCTGTAAATGGTACTGATAAAAACACTATTTTTAAATTTTTAGATTCTTTAAATTTAAAAGAAATAAATTCAAAGGATGATTTAGATGGTAATATATATTCAATAAAAATAGTAAATAAACCATTTTCTAAAATAGCTTATCAAACCTTAATTTTATTCTCTGATAAAATACATGTTATATCTTATGATAATAAAAATAATGTACTATCAAGTAAATGGTATGTGTCAAAAAATAACCTTATAGATTTTTTAAATAATTTTTATTCTTCTATGTAGTAGTAATCATACCTGCCATCAGATTTCAAATATGGTTCGCCAAATTGTAAGTATGTTCTTTTTATTTTTGTAAGATTATCAACAATAGCAGCACTTATTAAAATTCTAGGTGAAAAGAGGTAAATTATGAAATTTAAAAAAAGAAAAATGATCATTGTATTAATAATAATACTGATAATAATAATTACAGCTGGTATTTTTATATATCATTTATTTAATAGAAGTACAAGCTCACCTGTATTAAAATCAGCAGATAGAAGTGAAAAATGGAGGGCGGATTTGCAGTTTGTAAAAAGAGAATTACCCAAAAAACATAAAAATTTATTTTTTTCAAAGAGTAAAACCGAATTTGACAGGGATATGGATTTACTTATAGGCAGAGTTGGAAAATATAATGATATGCAAATGAAAGGACAGCTTGCAAAAATAGTAAGTTCCATAAATGATAGTCATACAGCTGTTGATATATATGGTGATTCAGCTTATCCCATAAAGTTTTTTCAATTTGAAGATGGTATTTATGTAGTGGATGCACCTCTTAAGTATGAGGATTTATGGGGGAAAAAATTGACTGGAATAAATGGATATTCAATAGAACAGCTGCATTCCAAAATTGATTCTTTTATATCCAGAGATAATAATGCCATCTTAAAAAATCAATTTTGTAATTTAATAAGATCTAATGAAGTTCTTAAAATTTCAGGAATAACTGAAGGAAATAACGTGGTCGTGAATTTTTCAGGAGATCAAAATAATAATGTAAAGGTAGGGCCTTTGAAAGGATCTGACTATGAAAATATAAAGTTTTTATCAAATGATTCAAAATATGTTTCAAAAAGTCCTTTTACAAAACAAAAAATGGATAAAAATTATTGGTTCAAGTATATTGAAGACAGTAAGATAGCTTATGTTAAATACAATAGCTGCCAGAATATGAAAGGTTATTTATTTTCAAAGTTTACGGAAGATACATTTAAAATTATTGATAATAAAAAAGCAAGTATACTTGTTGTAGATCTAAGAGACAATGGAGGAGGAAATTCTAAGATTTTCAATACTTTTCTGGATGAACTTAAAAAGAGAAGCAATATAAATAGTAAAGGACATCTATTTGTGATCATAGGTAGAAAAACATTTTCATCTGCTATATTAAATGCTATGGACTTGAAAAATAATACTAATGCAATTCTTGTTGGAGAACCAACAGGGGGAAAGCCAAATCATTTTGGAGAAGTAAAAATGCTCCATTTGTCAAATGTAAATGTTGATATACAGTATTCAAGTAATTATTTTAAAACAAGTGATAAAAATCTGGATTCAATTTATCCAGATGTTAATATTAAATTGAAGTCTTCCTCATATTTCAATGGCAGAGATGACTTTATGGATTACATTAAAAGTACAATCTAATGTGAGAGGAGATATTCACATGAATATTATAATAAAGGGTATTATACTTTTTTTGTTTTTATGTTGGTGGTATGGAAATAAAGAAAATATAAAATTATTATTTTTAGTAATTTTTTTCGTTATAGATTTTTGCAGAGTACTTTTTTTAGAGAAGATGTTAACTAATAATTCTTTGTTTGTTTTAAATGCAATACAATTAGTTATACTTTTAATTGTATTTATACTTTATATAAAACCAGTTATTAAAAATAGGTTAAATCAGCCGTAAAACGGGCAGGGACAGATTATATCCCTGTTCTTTTATCTCATCTTCTTTTGGATGAGATATAGCACCTGTTTTCAGGTTTCCTCCAGGTTGATTTTTTCTACTAAAATCAACTACAAATCCATTTACGGGGAACAGATTAACATATAAAATATTATTAGAGGTGATAGATATGAAAGTGTTGAATATAGGTAAATGTATTGTTCATATGAGAAAAAAGAGAGGAATAACACAGGAACAGCTGGCAGATTATATTGGAGTTTCCAAAGCATCTGTTTCCAAATGGGAATCCGGATTGTGCTACCCTGATATTTTGCTCCTTCCAGAGCTTGCAGCCTATTTCAACATTTCAGTGGATGAATTACTGGGATATTCTCCGCAGCTTACAAAGCAAGACATTAAAAAAATATATAATAGTCTTTCACATGAATTTGCCGTGAATCCCTTTGATGAAGTCATAGAGCAGTGCAGGAAATTGATAAAAAAGTATTATTCCTGTTTCCCATTTTTGCTTTCCATGATTCAATTATTATTGAATTATTCCATTCTGGCAAAAACAGAAGTGGTGAAAAAACAAATTTTTCAGCAGTGTATATTGCTGAGCAAGAGAATAAAAGAGGAGTCGGAGAATATTTCTGAAATAAAAGATGCAAATACCAAGGAAGCATTGGCAGAGATGGTACTGGGAAACAGTGAAGAAGTCATTCGCCTGCTGGATAATGAATTAGCTCCCTACAGCGGGGATGATTCCATATTGATCAATGCATATAGGATGCAGGGAAAAACTGACCAAGCAAAAATCGTGAATCAAATACTGCTTTACAATAATGTAATAAGCACACTGACACTTTTAAACAATTATCTTTTTCTGAACGTGGAAGAGCCAGTTCTATTTGATAAGATCTATTCCCAGGGCCTCCAGATTATTGATTCTTTTCAACTTAAAGATATTTTGACAAATGATGTCTTTGGAATTCATATCACTGCTGCACAGGGATATCTGATGAAACAGAAAAAAGAAAAGGCAATGGATGCTTTAGAGCGCTATGTGGATACTGTCTGCAGAATTAAATTTCCAATTAGATTTAAAGGGAATGAATATTTTAACCAGGTAGCTGAATGGTTTGAGGATAATAATTGTATCGGAACAAATACTCCCATAGATGATATGACAATCAAGAAAAATTTTGTTGATACAGTTGCTGAAAATCCTGCATTTTCACCTTTAAAAGGAGATGAACGGTACAATTTGCTTGTTGAAAAATTGAAAGGGAAATTAGGTGGGACAGATGGATGCCATAAATATAGAAAATCTTGAAAAATCCTATGATGGAAAGGTCAATGCTTTAAGCAGTGTAAGTCTGAGCATACCAAAAGGTGAGATATTCGGCTTTCTCGGTCCCAATGGCTCGGGGAAAACCACCACAGTTAGAATCCTAAACGGGGTTCTTTCAGCCACATCAGGACATGCTGAAATTCTGGGGATACCTGTAGGGAAAAATAATATCGAGATTCATAGATTGTGTGGAGTTATGACAGAAAGCGCTTCCTGTTATGAAAATCTTACTGCCAGACAGAATCTGATGTTCTTTGGAAAAATGCATGAGATGGAAGAAAAACTGCTTGATGAACGGGTGGACTTTATATTAAAAAGATTGGAGCTGTGGGATGTAAGAGACAAGAAGGTGAAATCTTTCAGTACGGGAATGAGAAAGAGGGTTTCACTGGCTGTAGCATTAGTTCACAATCCTCAGATTTTATTTCTTGACGAACCTACTTCCGGTTTGGACCCGGAAAATGCACTGAATGTTACAAGGCTTATAAAAGAACTTGCTGAGGAAAACCAGGTTACAATATTTCTCTGCACACATCAGTTAAAATATGCTGAGGATATTTGTACGCTATACGGCTTTATAAATAATGGATATGTCCTTGGATTGGGTACCTTTGATGAGCTTGCCTCAAGGAAAAATGCAGCTCTTCAGTTGAAGATAAGAGGAAAAAATATTTCGAGTAAATTTGGATTTATTCATGATGGCAATGACACATACAGCAAATCTATTTCAGGAGACAAAGAGGTGAATGCTCTAATACAAAGCATACTGACAGACGGTGGAGAAATCTATGAGGCAGTACAGCAGAAATGGTCCCTGGAGCAGCTGTACTTTAAATATATAAATTTGAGGTGACTGAAAGAATGATGAATAAAAGTGAAAAAGCATTGATATATAAAGATGTAAATGAAACAATAAGTTCAAAACGGGTTATTGTTCCCATGGCTATTGTGCCTATTGTCCTCATTGTAATTATACCTCTGGCAGTACTTGTAGGTGCGAATTTTATTGGAAGTGATTCAAGTACCTTTGCAAAGATGGCTCCTCTCTTGAAAAAGCTGCCTTCAGAATATAGTGCATATGCTCCTGCCCAGCTTTTAATAAAAGTATCGTTAAATTTTATGTTTCCGTCATATTTTCTTATAATTCCCATAATGTGTTCAGGAGTTATCGGAGCCAGCAGTTTTGTGGGAGAAAAGGAACACAAGACCATGGAGTCCCTGCTTTATACGCCGATATCCATGGAACAGCTGCTCAGAGCCAAGATTTTAGGTGTCTTTGTACCATCTTATATAATTACCTTTATTTCATTTATAATCTTTGGTATTATATTTGATATCGGTGGTTTCATCTATTTTGGAAAACTTATTTTCCCCGATATAAAATGGCTTATAATCATATTTTGGATTTCACCTGCAGTTAATTTACTATCGCTGACATTTACTGTGATGGTATCTGCAAAATCGGAAACCTTCCAGGAAGCACAGCAGGTAAGCGGCTTTCTTCTCATTCCAGTAATCCTTTTATTAGTTGGTCAAATGACAGGCGTACTTTTGCTCAATAACCTTGTAATGCTTATAGGAGGCGGTATTCTGCTGGTATTTGATTATATATTGATAAATAGGATTTCCTCCGGATTTATTCCTGAAAAGCTGATTTGAATACACATTAGATAATATTATGACCGGATTTTACGCCTGATAAGTCACAGTTGTTCACAAAATGAAGCTTTATTCTAGTGCCTTTACCCAGCTCACTTTCCACATGAATTTTGGCATCGTGAATTTCAGCGATTTTTGAACACAATGCAAGTCCTAAACCAGCTCCATTATTACGCCTATCCCTTGATTTATCAACCATATAAAAGGGCTCAAATATCTTTTCCATATCAGCTTTAGAAATTCCAACCCCCATATCCTCAACTTCAATAATAGGGTCTTCATTCATATATGCCTTTAAATGAATCTCATCACCACTTTTAGAAGCCTTTATTGAATTGTCAACAAGATTGCTTATTAGTATTATCATAAGCTCTTTATCAATTGACATATAAAAATCTTTTGAAGTGATTTTTAGATTTATAGTCCTTTCTTTTAATTTGGGAGTTAATCGACTATTTATTTCATATAAAAGTTCTTTTACATTTACCTTTTTTATATCCAAATTTTCTTTTTTAAGAATTATTAAATCCATCAATTTAGAAGATAAGCTCTCCAGTCTTTTACCTTCACTGTATATGTAATTTAAAGATTGTATGGAAGTTTCTTCATTACACTTGTTAGTTCGTAAAAAATCTGCATAGCCTATAATGGAAGTCAGTGGAGTTCTCAGTTCATGTGCCAAATTATCAATAAACCTCTGCTTATCCTGTGACACATTTTTTAAAGCTTTTATTTTATCTTCTATGACATCAGCCATATTGTTAAAATTTTCGGCCAGCAGGCCAATTTCATCATCCGTATCTATTTCCACCCGTTCACTAAAATTTCCTTCAGATATTTTTCTGGTGGATTTTATTAATCCATTTATAGGTCTTGTAATAATTTTACTTAATACTATCATGACTGCTGCTAGAGTTATACATAAGAACACATTTAACTTCATTAAAAGGTTAAACATGAATTTTTCATTTTCATATATATAAGATATTTCCTTTATATAAGAAATGTTATAATCATTGTCATTCAAATTAATTTTTTTGTCTATAAATAAATAGGATTTACCCTTCACATCTTTTATTACATAAGAAACTTTATTTAAGGGAGCGTGTAATTGCTCTTTTGTTTTGCCTTCATTTACTTTAAAATTAGTAATGATTTCATTTCCATTTTTGTTTGTTACATTTATAAATATTTTTCCTTCTTTAAAATAGCTTATATAAGTGCTTACAATGGAGTCTGTATCCTCTTTACTAAACTTTTTCTGGATATTGTCCGGATATTGATGCATTTTAGCTAAATACACATCCGCTGCCAGTGAAATGCAAAGCCTGTTTTGTTCACTTATTCCAGAATTGATTTCATTATCCAAATTCGAATTAAAACTTCTATTAATCAAAAAAATACTTGAAGAAATAAAGAATACCTGAAAAACAAGTAAAGTACTTATGAATATTTTTTCCCAGAGCTTCATCTATTCCTCCATTCTATATCCCAAGCCAAATACGGTTTTTATGCTATCTCTCATGGCCAATTTTTTTCTTAATTTTTGAATATGGTTGTCTATAGTTCTGGTTTCTCCAATATAATCATATCCCCATACCTTTTCTATCAGGCGTTCTCTTGTAAGAACTTTATTTTTGTTTTGCATTAAAAATGCTAAAAGTTCAAATTCCTTTAATGTGAGATCTATCAATTTTCCATTTTCTTTTACTGTCCTTTCTTCTAAATTTATTTCTAAATTCCTGCATTTGAGTATTTTATAATTTTTATTATAATGTCTTAATACATTTTCAATTCTTGCAATTAGTTCAACACCTTCAAAGGGCTTTATTATGTAGTCGTCCGCCCCCATTTTGAGTCCGCTTACCCTATCACCAACAGAAGTTCTTGCAGTTAAAAAAATCGCCGGTAATCCCAATGGTTTTATTTTTTTATAAAGCGTAAAACCATCAATTTTAGGAAGCATTACATCTAGAAGTATTAAATCAAAGCTTTCATTTTTCAATATATTTAAAGCCTCCTGTCCATCATAACATTGTTTACATTCATAATTTGCCAATGTCAAATTTAGTTTAATGAGATTTGATATTGGGACTTCATCTTCTACAATCAATATTTTTGTCATCTAAAACCCTCCCAAACCCTGGATAACAATTTTCAAGCATCAGATAGAATATAAAAAAGCCCCATCTGATGCCCGAATTCTGTTTATATATAAAGTTATTTTGTCTATTATAGCTTTTAATAATTACTTAGCGAACTTCATTGTCTTTAAATTGTAGTGAGTAAAGTTAACAACAGAATTATCTGATGCATTAAACTCCATCAATATTTCAGTTCCATCCTCATATAATGCTTTTGCTCCCACAATACCTGCTGAAGTTTTTTCATTATCAACAGCTATACTTTTAAAATTATCACCAAAACCTTTATCCTTTAGAAACGAAGCAGCAGCTTCATTAACTTTATCATTATCAATATTGACTTTTGGATAACGGCCAATTATTGCTGTAACATTGTAGACTTTTCCATCAACAGCTGATATTGAAGCAGAAATATTATCTTTGGTGTTGCCCTCACCATCAAAAGACACTAATATATCCGGCCCCCAGGCATAGGGACTATTGTATCTGGTGATATATGGTCTTAAGCCATCCCTGCGAATCACTTCTTCTACATCCAGTCCAGTGTAATATTTTATTGCATTTTTGGCAGTTTTAACAGCCTGCTCATCACTTATATCTAATAATTTAATTTTACCACTTTTAATATCATTGATTAAATTTTTTAGATCTTGGACAGCTTCTGGCTTACTCCTTATAGTTCCATTTTCCATCTTTTTCAATTCATCGGTAAGTTCAGCTTGATCTGTATCTGTCAAAATAATTTCTCCAGTATCAGTGTTTAAAGTTACAGTCTTTGAAGCAGCAGCCTTTGAAGTTGAATTCTCTTTATCGCCTGCCAACTTTACAACATTTTTAGTAGAACTGGCAGAATATTGGCTGGCAAAAGCAATTACTGCTGTACTTGCTGCTATCAATACCGAAGCTAGAGTTGCAGTCAGCAATCTTTTTTTATTCATTTTTTACCGTCCTTTCTTATATTTTTAAGTATAAAATGTGTATTTAATTATAATGATTTTTTAAATAGTAATTTACTCCATGCATGTAATATTTACTACAATTTCTATTATGAACTATGTATGTGTTAAATTCATCCTTTAATTGTCTCCTAATTGTAAAATATGATTTTTATTTCTATAAAAGTTTTTTTATTTTCCTTAAAAGATGTGTTGATATGGACTTTATCAGAGTTATGGAAAGATTTCATGCTAACTTTTTTAAAATTATTACTTTACAGTGTTAAGTACTAATGATATAATACCCTTAAATACTTAATATTATTTAGTAATTCTAAAAAAAGAAATTACCATGAGACAGCTATAAGGAAGTGATATTTTGAATAAAGAAATGTTGAAAGGTACCATTGATATACTTATATTAAGTGTTTTGGAAAAAGGAGACAATTATGGTTATGAGATTTCTAGGATAATCAAAGGAACAACAAGCGGTACATTCGAAATTTTAGAGGCAACTATGTACCTGTCCTTAAAACGTCTTGAAAAGCAGGAGTTTATTGATTCCTATTTTGGAAACAAATCTAATGGTGGTAAACGAAAATACTTCAAGATAAATAGAAAAGGAAAAGAAAGGTTATTACAATTAAAAGATGATTGGAAAAAGACAGTTGAAATTGTAAACAAATTTGTTTAGGAGGATAATTCAATGAATAAGTTATTAAATGAGATTTTTAATTTTAAAGATATTAATTTTCCGGTGTTATTAGCAATATCCGCATTGGCAATGATAGGCTCTCTTTATTACAATACTTTAAATCCAGCAGCTAATAATACTGTATTGTGGATTATGTACGGATCATCTATGGCTATTGCCTTTATCTGGAGCATTATTAATTATGTTTCACATATTAAGATAAACTCTATATATAAGCGAAGGGATTCTATTGACAGTTATGTAAATACGTTGTCAATGAATAAAGCAGAGAAAGATGAACTAAAAACGTATTTAAATGACTTTGTAGAAGACTTGATGCATAATGGAAAGTCAAAAGAAGAAGCCGTACGGCATGCAATTAGTCAGTTTCAGGTTGAAGAATTTAATTCCTTGTCAAAAGAAAGCAATTATCTTTGGATTTCATCGCATGTTTATCTAATTGGTTATGCAATATCAGCTCTTATGCTCAGTGCTATAATGTTTATTGTTGACGTGGTGCTGCCAAGTTTTTGGTTTTCTGCTGTTGGATGGATTTCGTTAATGTATTCCATGGGATTTGCTTTTTTAATGTTTATATATTACTTTGCAAATAAAATAATTTTAAAGATGATGAAAAGGTGAAAGAATAAAACATAAAAGGTACAGTATAAATCTGCTGGTTACTGTGCCTTTTTGAGAGATATATACTTAATATTATTTAGTAATTTAAAAAGGAGGAAGGTATTGTCATGCAAGAAATGATTATTGAAATTATGAATCAGGCTGGATATATAGGAGTGTGCTTATTAATTGCCCTGGAAAATATTTTTCCACCCATTCCATCAGAAATTATATTGTCCTTTGGCGGCTTTATGACCACATATACAAATATGAATGTGGCTGGTGTTGTTGCATTTGCAACATTAGGTTCTATCCTAGGAGCAATTGCTTTATATGGTATTGGATGTTTACTGACCCCTGAAAGACTGGAAGAATTATTGGACAGAAAATTATTTAAGATTTTGGGGTTTAAAAAAGGTGATATAGCGAAAACCGCAAAATGGTTTGAAGAACATGGTAAAAAAGCAATACTGTTTGGACGGTGCATACCTATAATACGAAGCCTTATTTCTATTCCTGCCGGAATGGCTAAAATCAACTTTTTCCTGTTTTTACTTTATACCGCAATTGGAAGTACAGCGTGGAATATACTGTTGGTTTCTCTTGGTGCCTTTATGGGAAACTCCTGGGAAAAGGTGCTCTATTACTTTGATATGTATTCGTCAATAACGGTATTTGTTTTAGGAGGTATATGTATAGTCGTTTGTCTGATATTTTTAAAGAAAAGGATATTACAAAGGGAAAATTAAGAAATTTCTATTATTATATACCGAAAACAAAAACAACGCCTTTATGATAGAAGAGCAAGAAAAGACAGGATTTACACTGGCGGCTGATATATAATATAGAAAAGCTCAGAGGAGTGAGTTGATCTTAGATGAATTATAACGTCTGCATCAGAAAATCCATTGAATATATAAATGATAATCTGGATAAAAAAATAGGGCTTGAAGATATTGCAGGAAAGGTGTTTTTATCGAAGTTTCATTTTCATAGAATCTTTCATGCTGCTACAGGGGAATCTGTAGCTGAATATATAAGGAAAAGAAGACTTGAAGAAGCTGCGAGGGAACTTGTAAATACGGATAGCAAAATTGTGGATATAGCATTGAAATATCAATTTAGTTCACAGGAATCTTTTACAAAAGCATTCAAGAAGTTTTATGGAGCACCTCCCAGAAAATTCAGGAAAAATCCAAACAATGGTATTGCTTTTATGGCAGCATAAATACGGTAAGGAGTGGTTTTATGAGTTATGTGCCAGTTGTCGTTGAAAATACGAATTCAGGAGAGCGTTCCTATGATATATATTCCAGACTTCTAAAGGACAGGATAGTAATGTTGAATGAGGAGGTGACGGATACATCGGCAAGTGTCATTGTGGCACAGCTTTTGTATCTCGAATCCGAGAACCCTGATGAAGATATCAATTTTTATATAAATAGTCCGGGAGGATCCACTACTGCAGGGATGGCGGTATATGATACAATGCAGTATATAAAGCCGGATGTGTCAACCATATGTATTGGTATGGCCGCCAGCATGGCATCCTTTTTAATGGCGGTAGGTACAAAGGGAAAAAGGTATGCACTTCCAAACAGTGAGATATTGATTCATCAGCCATCAGTATATGGAGGAATGCAGGGCCAGGCTACGGATATAGAAATTCACACCAGGTGGCTGCTTGAAACCAAGAAAAAAATAAACCGAATATATAGTGAAAGGACAGGCAAGCCGCTTGAAAAGGTGGAAAAGGATATGGAAAGGGATTATTTTATGTCTGCGAGAGAGGCTGTGGATTATGGAATAGTAGACAAAGTGCTTTCCAAAAATAATATCATAGTTTAATATTGAAAAGGACCTTATGCTGAATTCCAAATGTTAGACAAATAAATCTAGCATTTGGAGGCACACTTCATATAAAAGTCTTTTTTTACATTTAAATGGATTTTTTTAACTACTTATTATAATATGTAGTTAGAAGAATTTTTAATAAATGGAAAAGAGGTAGATTTTGTTATGAAAAATAAAATTCTCGTTGTATACTACTCCCTTGAAGGAAATACAAAGCTGATAGCTGAAACTGTTTCAAAAGCTGTATCAGGTGATATGCTGGAGATAAAGCCCAAAAAGGATATAGATCCAAACAGCAAGATGAGATATCTGACAGGCGGTAAAAAATCTATGGCCAAGGAAAAACCGGAACTTTTACCCTATGATATAAAACCGGAAGAGTATGATGTTTTATTTATTGGGACTCCAGTCTGGGCGTGGAATTTTGCTCCTGCCATGAGAAGTTTTTTTGCCAGGACAAATTTAAAACACAAGAAAATAGCTCTATTTAGCTGCAATGGTGGGAACAATGGAAAAACTTTTGAAAATATGAAAAGTGAACTTGGAGAAAATGAATTTTTAGGTGAAATTGAATTCAAAAATCCTCTTAAAAATGATACAGAAGAAAATGTAAAAAAAGCTGTACAGTGGGCTGAGGATGTCTGTAGGAAACTATAATTGACATGGAGGTATGGGTGTGAATTTACAGCATAAAATATTTCAAAGTGAAAAATGCAATATACATTATTGGCACAGGCCGGGCAGTACCTCAAAGTATGTTATTTTCCTGCACGGTGCAGGCTGTGATCACAGGATGTTTGAGCCTCAATTGCCGATTTTCGATTACTCTTACAATTTACTTTTGTGGGATGCACGCGGTCATGGACTGTCAAAGCTTGCTTCAGGAGACAAATTCCGCTTTGATGATATGCTAAAGGATTTTTTAAAATTATGTGAAATGTATGGGATTAAAAATGCGGTTCTAGTAGGTCAATCCATGGGCGGCAACCTTGCCCAGGAGATACTGTACCGAAATCCACAACTGGTTTCAAAGCTTGTGCTAGTGGATTGTACACGGAATGCCTGCAGGTTGTCTATAATAGAAAGATTTATGCTGAAACTGACAAAACCTATACTTTATTGTTATCCATGGAAAATACTGATAGACCAAAGTGCCAATGTCTGCGGCAACACTGAGACTGTAAAAGCGTATGTACGGGAATGTCTTTCACAGATGAAAAAAAGGGAGTTCATTGAGGTGATGATGTCCCTCATGACGTGTCTGCGTGAAGATGAAACATACCGTTTTCCAAAACCCGTGCTGCTTCTTTGTGGAAGGGATGATAGATCCGGAAATATTCGTAGAATTGCAGTTTCCTGGGCTGAAAGTGATCCGAATTGTACGCTGTGTATGATAGAAAACGCCGGACACAACTCAAATCAGGATAATCCTAAAGCAGTTAATAGGGCAATTTCTAAGTTCCTTTTAGTCAATTCACAGGAAACCCCTATGCAACTGGATTGATTAGACGGCTGAGCAAGAGTTCACCTTACTCAGTCCTATCATCGGCAGGATGTCCTGCTAGCCCATACAGCATTAAATCATATAATTCTTTCAGCAGATCCCTGTTGCTGTTCTTCATCATCTCAGACTGCTGAATTACATTTTGATACATTTTTAAATAAATCGTAGCTGCTTCAGTAGAAATATCCTTGCGAATATACCCTTCTCTGCGTCCTTTTTCAATGAATTTACCTACAATATAGGGATATCTGTTTTTGTAAAAATCATCCGCCAGCTTTTTTATCTCCATGTCGATATCAAGAAGTGTTCTTAAAGCTTCCAAGTTGATATTGTCAATGAAGCTGTTCTTCATAAATATGGCATGCTTCATCAATTCTGGAAATGGCAGATCAGTTTCCCATATTTCTTTTCTTGCCTTCCATCCCTTTTCAAGGAGATTTATGACTGCATCCTTCATCAATCCCTCCTTGCTCCCGAAATAATTATAAATACTGGCTGGTGCAACTCCTGCCTTTTGGGCAATTTCATTAATACTGGTTTTATCCGTGCCGTAGGAGCAGAAAAGCTCTAATGCTGCAGCACGTATTTTATCTTTTTTCAACTCTGTTCTGCGTTCATATCCATTCATGTATTTTCACCTCATTCTAATAATACTAAAAGTTTTATAATGAGTCAATATAAAATATATAAAACTTATTGACAAAAGTTTTCTTTTTGGATATTATAGAGATATTATAATAATTCGTTATAAAATATATAAATAAGGAGAAATGTACATGGATGTAATTCATATTCAAAATTTGATCAAATCCTTTGGAAGTACCCGGGCATTAAGGGGAATTGATCTTACAGTGAAACAAGGGGAGGTACACGGATTTATCGGTCCCAATGGTGCTGGAAAATCTACGGCTATTCGCATACTGCTGGGAATTTTGCAGAAAACCTCAGGAGAAATTACATTATTTGATAGAGATCCCTGGCGTGATGCGGTGAAACTACATCGACGACTTGTTTATGTTCCCGGTGATGTCACATTATGGCCTGAGCTGTCCGGAGGTGAAATTATTGACTTCCTTGGGAGGCTGCACGGAGGGCTTGATGTTTCACGAAAAAATCAGCTCCTAAAGCGCTTTCAGCTTGATCCAACCAAAAAGAGCGGAACCTATTCCAAAGGGAATCGTCAAAAGGTAGCTTTGGTGGCGGCTTTTTCCTGTGAAGCGGAACTGTATCTTCTGGATGAACCTACCTCAGGACTTGACCCTCTCATGGAAATGATATTCCAGGAATGTGTGGCGGAAATAAAAAAGGCCGGCAGGACTGTGCTCCTTTCAAGCCATATTCTGTCTGAGGTGGAATCCCTCTGTGACAGAATAAGCATTATACGACAGGGGAAAATTGTAGAACATGGAACTTTATCTCAACTTCAACATCTCACTCGTACTACCGTCAATGTGGAAACTAAAAATGCTGCCATTGGGCTAGAAAAATTGTCAGGAGTTCATGATGTGTCACAAAATGGCCTGAAATATCGTTTTTCTGTAGATCGTAATTTCATCACAAAATTCATGAAATTGTTGCTGCCTCTCGGAATAAAATCTTTGACGGTTGAACCCCCAAGCTTGGAGGAGCTGTTCATGCGCCATTATGACGACGATATTCGTAAAGTGGAGGGATTTAGAAATGAAAAGCAGTGATTTTACAGGTACAAAAACACTTTTAAGGTTCTTTCTGCGTAGGGATCGGTTCCTGCTGCCCTTATGGACATTGGTTCCTGTGATTCTGGGATTGATAGTAGCAGCTACTTTTATTGCTATGGCCAGTCAGGGACTGCAGAATGTTCTGACTGAATTCAATGAAGACTCATTGGTTTCTTCACTCCTTGGTCCGATTATATCCTTTGACCTTCCTGGAGCTGTTGTGTGGCGGGGAACTTCACAAATTGCACTGGCATTGGGCATTGGCAGCTTGTTCAGCGTAATACGACACACTCGTACAGATGAAGAGTCGGGCCGCAGTGAGTTGATTCGTTCCTATGTAGTAGGTCCCTATGCTAATCTGACTGCTGTGCTTATTCTATCATGTATTGGAAACCTGGCAGCAGGAATGTTAATCGCCTTGAGCACCATTGCTCTTGGAGGTGACGCAGTTGGTTCTTTTATTTTTGGAGCCACCATGTCGGTCAGCGGATGTTTTTTTGCCGGAATAGGTGCTTTAGCTGTTCAGATCCGTGAAAGAAGTGGGACTGCACGGGGAATTGGTGTTGCAGCCCTGGGATTAAGTATGGTGATGGCTATTTTAAATAACTTCGGAGGTGGGGATACTCTGCTCAAATGGATTACTCCCATGGCATGGCAGCGCCTAACCCAGCCATTTGCAGGCAATAACGGCTGGGGTCTTCTGTATTGTGCTGCCTTTACAGCTGTATCTACTTTTATTGCCTATGTACTTTCAGATCGCAGGGATCTTGGAGCAGGTATTCTTCCGGCTTCTTCCGGTCCCAGCGAAGCAGCTCCCAGCTTTTCCACTCCTCTGGCACTGGCCTGGCGCTTGCAGAGAAAAAATTTTATGGGCTGGCTCACAGGGACAGTATTGTATATTGTAGTGTTTGCAGCCATAGCTCCCGGGTTATCCAATGCCGGTGGAATGAGTGACTGGCTGTCCAATCTGGGAGGCACAAGCTGGTCTAAGGATGTAGGCCTGGGCTATGTTTTTATCAGCATCAGCATTTATCTTATGTCGCTTTTTGTGGCTCCCTATGCCATGATTGCTGTACTGCGTCTGAAAAAAGAAGAAAGTGAAGGCAGGGCAGAAATATTGATGGATAAACAAGTCAGTCGGATTACGTGGATGAACAGTCATTTAATTCTGGCATTTTTGTGCTCTGCTGGACTGATGCTGTCCGTGGGCATTGTAGGTGGGCTGGTTTACGTGATTACGTCTGGCGATTTAAACAGTAAATTCTGGTACATTTTTATGATGAGTATTTCAAAAATACCAGCAGTGTGGATATTATTGGCTGTAACAGCCCTATTGTATGGCTTATGGCCTAAAATAACAGCACTGTCATGGGTAATCTGGTTGTCCTTCAGTATACTGGAGCTGGCCTGGGAAGAGAAGATAATTGACTGGTCGCTGATGCGTATATCTCCTTTCTCTTATGCCCATTATACTATTGATATTACACATTTGCCGCTCTTTCCGCTGCTCTGTATAATTTGTCTCTCAGCCGTGGTGGCGGTAATTGGATTGCTTGGATTTAAAAATAGAGATATTTTAACAAAAGCATAAAATAGATACATGTTAAATTATTGCGTAATGTTTTCAGATATGTTATTGTTAAAATAGTATTATTAATAAATTTAGATATTTCATTTCGGTTGAATCAAATTTCTGTTTGATTTCAAGAGAATATGACTTTTGGGGTGGAAAGTCCTTTTAAGGGCTTCCTATTTTTTTGTCTGGAAGGAGATGTATTATATTGGAAAATGTGTTGCTGGATATTGTGTTGATCCTCATATTTACAAGGATAGGGGGTATTATAAGCAGAAAGCTGAAAATGCCTGAAGTTCTAGGAGCATTGATGGCAGGTGTAGTACTTGGTCCAATTATGTTGAATGTTGTACAGTATGATGATAATATTAAGCTTTTGTCAAACATTGGAGTAATTATGATTATGTTTCTTGCAGGTCTTGAAACCAACGTAGAAGAATTTAAAAAGGCGGGATTTTCTTCATTGATAATTGCCACAGCAGGTATAGTACTTCCACTTGTACTTGGAACCTTAAGCGCATATCTATTTTTTGACAATTTTTTGGAGAATGTATTTGTAGGGGTTATTCTAACTGCTACAAGTGTGAGTATTACAGTAGAAACTCTCAAGGAACTTGGAAAGCTGAACACGAGAACCGGTATAAATATTCTAGGTGCAGCGGTTATAGATGATATATTGGGGCTTATTCTCATATCTGTAGTTCTTGCAGTAGGTCAAAGCCCTGGAGCTGGGGCAAGTGCCGGAGCTGCAGAAGCATTATCCATTGCGTATGTATTTATAAAAATAACTTTATTTTGTGTTTTTGCCATAATCGGAGTAGTATATCTGCCCAAACTTATAAATAAATTCAAGGAGCATATAAAACCAGGCAGGGAACTGCTTACTTTTTCCATAGCTTCTACCCTGCTAGTGGCATATGTTGCCGAGGTTTTGGGTATAGCGGCTATTACCGGTGCATATATATGCGGCCTCATGTTTTCATCATTTGTCTATAAGGAATATCTGGAGAGAAACATAAAGGCAATTTCGTCAGGATTTTTATCCCTTATATTTTTTGCCAGTGTTGGGATTGAAGCAAATCTAAAGGGAATTAATCTGGAAGTGCTTTTTATTACCATAGTTATGTTTGTCACAGCAGTATTTGGAAAGCTGATAGGGTGTGGTGCTGCCGCAAGGTTTCTTAAGATGAGCAGGAGTGAATCGATTCAAATTGGAACAGGTATGATTTCAAGAGGGGAAGTTGCTATAATTACTGCCAATATAGGTCTTCAGGAGGGAATAATTACGGAGGAAATATTTCTTCCAACCTTAATTGTTGTAATTTTAACTACAATTATAACGCCTATTTTACTTAAATTGGCATTTTCTCATAGAATAGAAAAAAAGGTGAATTGTTAAACAATTAATTTGAACTTTGTTGACAAAATAGTGTATATAGTATATAGTGTGTATTATATACATATACACCGGCACTAAAGATATTGAAAAAAGAGGTATGATATGAAAATATTAATTTCAAATACATCTGACAATCCATTGTATAAACAGATAAAAGATCAAATTAAAGATGCAATTTTTAGAGGAGAACTGGCTGAAGGTGATAAGCTTCCATCCATTCGAAGTTTTGCCAATGATGTGAAAGTCAGTGTGCTGACTATTAGAAGAGTGTATGATGAACTGGAACAAGAAGGTTTTGTAACAAGTCAGGTGGGGGTAGGCACTTTTGTTTCAGCAGAAAATTTGGAATTGCTGAGAGATTCAAAACGGCGCATTGTGGAACAAAAAATGCAGGATATGATACAAACAGCTAAGATGCTGGGTATCAGCAAAGAGGAATTAAATGAAATGATGGATATTTTGTATGAGGAGGAGTGAATGTGAACAATATTTTAGAAGTTGAGGGCCTAAACAAGTACTATAAAAATTTTTCACTTTCCAATCTTAGTTTTACTTTGCCGGAGGGTTGTATTGCAGGTTTTATAGGAATCAATGGGGCAGGTAAGACAACCACTATACGAACTATTCTTGGGTTGTCCAAAAAGACTTCCGGCAGTGTAAAAATTTTTGGAAAAGATATTGAACATAATGAGCATGAACTGAAAAATCGCATTGGAGTAGTGTTCGATGAGGGTTTTTTTTATGATGAACTGACTATGGCGGAGATGAAAAGTATAATTTCACCTGCTTATTCAGGCTGGAGTGAAAGGGACTATAGAGCATATATGGAACGATTTTGTCTGGATCCGCGTCAAAAAATTTCTACACTTTCAAAGGGCATGCGTATGAAATTTGCACTTACCCTTGCACTGTCTCATGGTGCTGAACTTCTAATTATGGATGAGCCTACCAGCGGACTTGACCCTTTAATTAGGAGCCAGTTTTTGGATATAATGGCAGATTACATGAAGCGGGGAGGAAAAGGTGTACTTTTTTCTACTCATATAATATCCGATTTGGATAAGATAGCTGATATGATTATCCTCATACATAAAGGTGAAATTTTATTTGAGAAGGAAAAGGATTATTTACTTGATAATTATCGCTTGATAAAAGGGGATAAGAGATACATTGATGAGAGCAGCAGAAATTTATTTTTAAAGTTGACAGCAACGGACTTCGGTTTCACAGGGATTACCCACAAAATACATGAAGTCAAAAAAAACATGAAGGACATTTTAGTTGAAAGGCCTACAATTGAAGATATCATGCTGGCCTATATTGGGGGAGGAGAGGATAATAATGCTGTTTCATCTCATTAAAAAGGATTTTTTGCTGGCCAAAAGATATGTTGTGATCATGCTGTTTGTGTCGGCCGCAATTCCTCTATTCATTCTATGGCGTGCTCCTGTGTTTACGGGACTTATTTCTTTCCTGTCCACAGTCATTTTTACAGAACTTATACTTTATCAATATGTCTCATTGGCAGAGGCTAAATATCCCGAGGTAGATGCGTTGTTATGTGCAGCTCCATATACCAGAAGTTCAATTGTGGAGGCCAAGTATGCATTCTTTTTAGTGGTTTTTATTATTTGCTTTATTGTATATAGTGTACTGGCATTTTTCATACCGCAAATAGGAAAACTTGATTTGAGGACAGTTTTATCTGTATTTCTTTTTTGTGCCATTCCCTATGGAGTATATATGCCCTTTCAATTTAAATATGGATATGAAAAAACTAAATTTGCTTTTATTCTTATAATAATGCTGGTATCTTTTGGGATACCCTTAATTTATAATGCCAATATAAGTGTTGATATTTCAGCATTTTCAAATATGGCTGCAATTGCACAGTATATATTATTGATCACGGCAGCCGTGCTGGTTCTGGGAATCTCCATGATGATTTCCATAAATATTTATATGAAAAAAGAGTTGTAGTATGAGGATATAATAGAATGATTTCTGGAATAATTCCTGCATATAAAGCTGCAAAGCTGGATCCTATTAAGGCTATTTACAGATAATCCATAACATATTGAGAAAAGCAAGTAAATATCAAGTCTATAAAAGGCTTTTCAGGATATTTTTATATATCATGGAAAGCCTTTTATCTTGTTTTTATTTTATATTGATAACCTGCTGTGCCATTTTAACTAGTTCATCTTTTGATATATTAGAATCAGATCCTAAAAAGGAATAGTTAATTCCATCTTGCATCCAATTTAAACCTTGAACTTGGGAGATTTTTTCCTTATCGGAATCAGAGCCATAACTAAATACATATTTACCAGATAACTTATCCTTTTTATCTTGTTCTGTCATTTTATAATTTTCTGGTTCAAACTTGTCAGTATATGAATAATAGTATAAATCTATACCATTATAATTAGTAATAACAGTCTCTCTCTTTGATCTTTCACCTAGCCTTCCATTTTCCATATAAAGACTTAATTCATCATTCCCTTTTGTATAAGTAAAATCAAGTGATTTTGTTTTTCCTGCAAAATTACCTTTATCATCAGTTCCTTTGTTATCTACAATACATCCATTTGCAAAAGTGTATCCATTATCAAATTTATTAACTAATTTAGGATTAAATTTAAAATCCTTCTTTACTTGTTCTACTGTAGGCATAGTAGTATATGTTGGTGTACTACTTGAATATGAAATTATAGAGCTTACTTTTCCTGCAGCGAATACAGTTGTTCCTATTACCATAGTAGCTACTAATCCAACTATAATTTTTTTCTTGATTGATCCTTTTTTATATATTTTCCCATTTCCCATTTTATCATTCTCCTTTTTATCCGGTAAACTATTCAATGTTGCACTTACCCTATTTTTAAAACTTTCAGGTGTATCCGGAAAGGCGTTATTCCAATCATAGTTATTCATAATTTACCTCCATATCTTCTAACTTTATTTTCAATAAATTCCGTCCTTTTGCCAATCTACTTTTTACAGTTCCTGCAGGTATTTCTAAAATATCTTTAATTTCGTCTACTGAATACCCCTCTACATAATAAAGAACAATTGTAATACGAATACGTTCTGGTAAATTCTGAATGGCCAAATATAACTCACTATAATCTTTTTTATCATTAGCTTTGGCAGACTCAAAGTATTCTTCATAAGGTATTTGTGAATATTCCTTACGTTTTAAACTATAACATTCATTTATAAGTATTCTAACTAACCAGGTTTTAAAATATTGTTCTTTTTTTAATGTATCCAATTTATCATAGGCTTTTAAAATTGCCTCCTGAACTGCATCCTCACAATTCTGCTCATGAATCAAAATTGACTTGGATACACGATATAAAGTAGATTCAGCCTCAAGAACATTGGCTATAAATGTATCTTTATTCAATTGATTTCCTACCTTTCTTAGCAAACTGTAGCGCTACTTTTTTGCTTTACACTAGTTAGATGGATATACCTACTAAATGGTTCATTTAATTTTAGCTTAAAATTAAATTTTTAAAATATGTATGCAATATATATTTGACATAAAGTATATTTTATATTATAATATGCAATATAAATCAGTCAAAGTTAGAGGAGGTCATAATGAAAAATAAACGAATGAAAATCGCACGTATTGAGCATGACATGAAACAGGAGGATTTAGCAAAAGCTGTGGGTGTTACACGTCAGACCATTGGAATGATTGAATCGGGAAATTATAATCCATCATTGAAATTATGTGTTTCAATTTGCAAGGCACTTGGCAAAACATTGGACGAATTGTTCTGGGAGGAGGAAATATAATGAAAAAAAATTTAATACAAGATGAGAGAATTACAGCTCAAAGACATAAAATTCAAAGTGATGCCTGCGGTATATTACTTATTGTACTGCTTATGTCAATACTTGTTCAGGAATATGTTTTTGATGCACCTTTTTCACAGTATGCTGCAGAATTTGCATGTTTTTTTGGA
Organism: Clostridium aromativorans; assembly: GCF_020908015.1. NCBI lineage: Bacteria > Bacillati > Bacillota > Clostridia > Eubacteriales > Clostridiaceae > Clostridium > Clostridium aromativorans. Next base: position 6,256 of record NZ_JAJJPB010000024.1, on the reverse strand, counting down.
GCCTCCATGTACATTGTAATTAGAAATATTGTTTCAGGAAACGATCTCTACGGAACAAAGAATAGTGGTAAAAAATTACTGGTAGTGAATAGTCTTGTAACTGGTATTACAGTAACTGTCATTGTAGGAATTTCAAATTATATAAGATATAGTGAAAAATTTACAGGCAGCCTGCTGTTTGCAGCTTTGGCAATTACATTTGCCTGTGGAACTTTTACAGCATTTTTAGGACTTTCACTTGTACACATTTTAAACAAAAAAAGACAGAAAAAGATATCAGAAAAATTGGACAAAGAAGAAGATGAAATTTGATGACATTGATATTGTGATTTCAATTGATAATATTATCGGATATTTTGTAAATTATGTTATAATAAATTTCATATAAGACTATATTGAATTAAAAATTATGAGGTAAATAAATATGATATATACAGATGAAGATAAGCGTAATAGAGAATTGAAGGTGGATTGTAAAAAATGTTTCGGTCTATGTTGTGTGGCGTTGTACTTTTCAGCTTCAGAAGGTTTCCCAACCAATAAAGACGCCGGCAAACCCTGCATAAACTTACAATCTGACTTTAAATGTTCTGTTCACAAGCAGCTAAGGAAGAAAGGTCTTAAAGGATGCAGTGCCTATCACTGCTTTGGAGCAGGTCAGAAAGTTTCTCAGATAACCTACGGCGGAAGGGATTGGAGAAGGTATCCAGAAACTGCAAAGCAGATGTTTCATGTGTTTCTAATCATGAGACAGCTCCATGAAATGATATGGTATTTAACAGAAGCGTTTACCCTGCAAGATGAGACAAGTGTCAGGGAGAAGATAAATTCATTGCTGGATGATACTGAAAGGCTTACACTTCTTGATGCGGATTTCCTTTCATCACTGGATTTGGAAGCACACAGAGTCAAGGTCAACCTGCTGCTTAAAAATACCAGCCAGCTGATACGTGCTAAAGCTGGCAGAAGAAGGGATACTCCTGTAAAAAATAGGAACGGCAGATATCGCCATTCGGATTATTTTGGTGCAGATCTGAGAAAAACTAATCTTAAAGGTGCAGATTTGAGAGGGGCATGTCTTATTGCTGCAAATCTTAGAGGAGTTGATTTAAGTGGTGCTGACCTAATAGGAGCTGATTTGCGGGATGCGGATCTCAGCGGAGCTGATCTGACAAATAGTATATTTCTTACTCAGGCTCAGCTCAATACGGCTAAAGGAGATTCTCATACAAAACTGCCAGAGGTACTAATTCGACCAATTTATTGGCTTAAATAACAATTAGCTGCCTGGAGTTGAAATCATTACTGGATAAAAATAAAATTCAAGGAGAGAACTTATTACGTTATAAGCTAGAAAGTCTTGTGTTAGAAAATAATCCGCAGAAAATATCAAGTATATCATCTCACCTTATCTTATAATTTTTTTGAAAGATGAGGTGCTTTTAATGAAAAAAACGAAAACATACTTGAAGAATTTTATAGGAACAAGTTATGAAGTTGGGACACAGATTGGTAATTGGATTTTATCACAACCTGATTTATTGAAAAAGGTGATTTTACCACCTAAGGCCTATCCTCAAAGCAAATTAACGGAAATATCCAATTTGCTTGACCAATACTGCAGTGGTGTGAACGAGGAGATCAAAGGCTTTGCAGATACAGTTGGAATTTCAAGAGAACAAGTGATTTTTTATGCAATGACATATCTGGAACGTGGGTGCAGTTTGATGTCTGCAGTTTCAAACAAGATTGAAACTGGACACACTTTGATGGCACGTAACTACGATTTTAATGATGAAATGGAAGAAATGTGTTTTGCATATACAGCTATTAGGGGAAAATATTGTTACATTGGTTCTACACTCAATTTATTCGGACGATGTGATGGAATGAATGAATATGGGTTAGCAGCTTGTAAGGCCAGTAATGGATTGCCTGTTGGCAACTTTGATGGAGGACAGAAAGCAAGTGTAACTGGTTTTTCTTTTTGGATTGTTATTCGAAGCATTTTGGAAAACTGCAAAAATGTTGAGGAAGGCATTGCATGGACGATGGATGCACCTATTGGATATAATATAAATCTAATGCTTGCTGATGGTAATGATAAAATTGCATTATTGCAATGTATAGATGGTCATAAAACATATCGCATTTTAGATAATGACTCCAGGAAAAACTTTTTGATTTCTACAAACCATACGATTTTGCAAGAAATAAAGCCATATGAGAAAATGTTAATTGAAAACTCGGTAATCCGCTATAAAATAATAGAAAAAATGTTTTCTGAAAAGGGAAAAATATCAGCACAAGACTTAAAGGATATATTGTCGGAAACTTATCCGCAGGGATTGTGCTGTCACTATTATCCCGAGTTTTTTGGAACTTTGCGTTCTATGTTGTTTGATACAACCGAGAAAAAAATAGAAATGACTTTTGGTTCGCCGCAAGCCAACGATTGGAAAACTTTTATGGTACAAAAATTACAAGAGCAAGAAATTATAGTAAATCTTCCTTATGAAAAGGCGGGAAAAGATTTTTATAATATTACCTATTAAAAAGGGGGAGGCTGTATTGAAAGATAAGCAAATCATTGGTAGAGCAGTTATATTCATTGAAACGAATTTGTATGAGCCTTTGACTGTAGAATCAGTTGCCAATGCAGTTTCCTATTCGTATTATCATTTTCACCGTTATTTTCAAGCTGTGATGGGAGAAACTATTGGCAGCTATATCAGAAGCCGGAGATTGACTCAAGCAGCATATGACCTTATATATAGTAATAGGAGAATTTTAGATATTGCGGTTTCACTGTATTTCGAATCTGCTGAAAGTTTTACAAGAGCTTTTAAGAAGAGATATGGTATTACACCTACAGAATATAGAAAAAATGGTGTTGATGTATTAATAGGAAAACATCACCCTATGCAGCTTGACAAAATAACCGGATGCAATTATGCAAATTTATTACCAGAAATCGTAACATTTGAGCCTAAATCTGTTGTTGGGTTTAAATTTAACATGAGTATTGAGAAAAATAACAGTATTGAAATGTGGGAAAAGTTGAATGCTCAATTGGCAAAGCAAGATTATATTTCAATGAATAAAAATCGGTATAGTATTTATGAAACGGGTGTTACATGTCTGTCAAATACATTTGATAAAAATAGTGAAGCTGCTGTATTTATAGGAATTGAAACATCGGGTGGTTCTAATATTCCAGAAGGTATGGAGTTAAAAGAAATTAGTGGTGAAAGGTATGCTAAATTTATACATAAAGGTACAGTAAAAAATTTGCTTTCTACATATTATTATATTTGGGGTGTTTGGTTACCTAAGAGTAGTCTCCAACTTGATGACAGAGATGATTTGGAATGCTACACAGAGCAATTTTTAGGAGCTGAAAATGAAGAATCGCAGATTGAAATTTATTTTTCGATAGAATAGTTGCTAATTTCCAATTTAATGTTGTGTATTATAAATAGTAATTTTGGTGAAGGAGATGGTTTTGTTGGGAGCAAGTTGGCTGAATCTAGGAAGTCTTGTACTTGGGCTGATTGCATGGATACTTCCTGTTATTAATCTTGTGCGACGTAATAGGAAATGGACTGTCTTATCCGTAGCAAGCGTCAGCGCCTGCGCTATTTCATTGTGTATGCAAATTTTCTATACAGATTATCTAGTAAGGATAGCGGATTGGTCGGCACTTATGGATACGTCTTCCGCAGTAGCGATGGTTTCCGCATTACTTCTTGTAGTTACAATTATACTTAATGCGGTTTCATTGGTTGTGTATTACGGGGAGAAAACAAAAGACAGATAAATTTCCAAGATTGCTAGCATTAGAAGGTGCAATTCGCGGTGTTAAGAAAATAGCTTTACCACAGGAACGTAAAGTAGAACTAAAAGATTTTTATAATTGGCACAAACATAAATAGTAAATTGAAAGGGAGTAAGGTATGGCTTCTAGTCAAGAATATTTAGATTTTATTATTGGACAATTAGATATACTAAACAATATTTCCTATAGAAGAATGATGGAAGAATATATCTTATATTTTCAAGGAAAGGTTTTTGGGGGAATATATGATGATCGTTTTTTAGTTAAAATAACCAATGCGAGCAAACGTTTGATGGTTAAGCCAATCGAGGAGTTGCCTTATGATGGTGCAAAACCAATGTTTTTGGTTGAGGATGTTGATGATAAGGAGTTTCTATATCAGCTGATTACGGGGATTTATAAAGAACTTCCTACTTTGAAAGTGAAAAAGAAAAAATAACTTGAAAGGAAAATTAAAATAAAATTAGATGGTATTGGAATATTTGTTAGTGATATGAGAACTATGGTTGAATTTTATAAAAATGTCCTTGGATTTGAAATTGATTGGGACGGAAAAGAGTCAAAATAATGCTGCTGGTAAGGTTGATAAAATAACAGATAAAAATTCTTTGATTGTGCTTTTGGCTGTTGGATGGATTATATTTATTGGGTTGTCCGTTGTAGAAAAATTTCTCCAAATATGGAATACAGGAGTACAGGTAACAGAGCAAAACAAAGAAAAAGTATATAGAATTTTAAAGACCATGATAGGAACTATAAAATTGTTGATGGTTTCAGTATTTTCATATTTAACGTTACACTCAACCACTGGAGAAAAATTATCATCCCTATTCCTGCCAGTTGTTTTAATTTTAATATTTGGCTCTATTATGTTTTTTATCTTTCAACTAGCGAAAGATAAATAGTAAATTCAAATATGCAAAAAGTAAATTCTCAAGGACTTATTGTCAAAAAGGAATGGGTTTCACCTTATTGACAAGTCTACGTATTTTATTGCTATCCATGAGATATAATTATAAATAAAACTGATAATTGAGGTGATCATATGGATAATATAGTTGGAAAAACTATATCTGGATTTATAATGCTTATAGTTACTATGGGAATATTTATTTTTTTACCTGCATGGACAGCTAATTACTTGCAGGCATGGCTTTATTTGCTTACTTTTGCTGTTTCAACAATATTGATTACTATATATTTATTTAAAAACGACCAGAAACTTTTAAAACGACGGCTTAAAGCAGGTTTAACTGCTGAGAAGGAAAAGAGCCAAAAAACTATACAAGCAATGGCAAGTGTGTTTTTCTGCTTTATATATATTATTGCAGGATTTGATTATCGTTTTCATTGGTCGAATATTCCCATATATATTAGTCTATTAGCAAATATTTTTGTCATAGTAGGGTTTTTCATAGTATTTCTTGTATTCAAAGAGAACAGTTATACTTCAGCTATAATTGAGGTTAATAAAGACCAGAAAGTAATATCAACTGGAATGTATGCGATAGTTCGTCATCCTATGTATTCTGGAGCAATACTGATGATGATGTTTTCACCAATTGCATTAGGGTCATATTGGGCACTACTTAGTGTAGTAGCTTTAATTTTTACTATTATAGCCAGGCTTCTTCGTGAAGAAAAATTTTTGTCTGAGAATTTATCGGGGTATGATGAATATTGTGAAAAGGTGCCATATCGTTTAATTCCATTCATATGGTAGACACAATATTAGAGATTATATTATACAAAATCAATAGTTTATGAGAAAATAAAATAATGTGGTAATTATTTTTATAAAAAGCAAAGGAGAATTTCAAAATGGAGAAAACACGAGTCTTTAGAATGCCTTTTTCAAGTATCCATCCGCTGTATATACAAAAAGCAGAGAAAAAAGGAAGAACAAAAAAAGAGGTAAATGAAATCATTTTTTGGCTTACCGGTTATGATGAGCATTCATTACAGCAGCAAATAATTAATGAAGTGGATATGGAAACCTTCTTTAAACAAGCCCCTCATATTAATCCCAATGCTTCACTCATTAAAGGAGTAATTTGCGGACATCGGGTGGAAGAGATAGAAGACGAATTAATGCGACAAATCCGATATTTAGATAAATTAATTGATGAGCTGGCTAAAGGTAAAACAATGCAGAAAATATTGAGAAAGTAAATGCTATTGATATTTTATGTAAATAACTTGTTATGAGTATGTTATGAACATAACACGAAGTTGATAAATTTCCAATTTAACAAAAAGGGCGTAATTCTCCTATTTTCTATAAGTTGGATATGAATAGTCCTTGTTATTTTAGGTTCGATACCTAAAATAATAACTACTTGACGAATTATTATATATGATGTATTCTAAAATCAGTGGTAAATATATAAATGAGGTAAAATAAATGGATTTAGATAC
>NZ_JAJJPB010000023.1:0-59488 GCF_020908015.1 Clostridium aromativorans | reverse complement strand
ATTTTTTCTCATGTTATTCACCATCCTTAATAAAAATATTATGGAGAACCTAACTAAAAAGCAAGTATTTTTTTGTCTGAATTCTTGGGTCCATTATACATGTTAAGGTTCAGCACTTCTATCCTTGTCACTAATATTTAACATAATACCATTTAAATACATCTCATGTTAAGGTTCAGCTTATCATAGACATATTTTTTAGCTTTACTTTTAATATTATTTAAATACATCTCATGTTAAGGTTCAACTTATTTATTTTATTTAAATGGGGACGGTTTTTTAGGATTTAAATACATCTCATGTTAAGGTTCAACAGACTTGCTAGAACTTCAATTACCCATGTACAAACATTTAAATACATCTCATGTTAAGGTTCAACAGAAGCAACTAGAAAAAGAATTAACAGATATGGACAATTTAAATACATCTCATGTTAAGGTTCAACTAAATGCTGTTGAGCAGATTGTATCTATGTTTTTGTATTTAAATACATCTCATGTTAAGGTTCAACGGATTATCTTTTGTAATTCTTATCTTGTCATTATCAATTTAAATACATCTCATGTTAAGGTTCAACTGAGATAGGAAGCAAATATATTGGGAAACAAATAAAATTTAAATACATCTCATGTTAAGGTTCAACTTACTACGGAGTTCGCCCCGCTTGTAATCTGCCATCATTTAAATACATCTCATGTTAAGGTTCAACGATAAAGAAAGATTATTCATTATGTTTTTATTGTCTATTTAAATACATCTCATGTTAAGGTTCAACTTCTTTTTTATTTCATTAATTTGCTTTCTTGTCTCATTTAAATACATCTCATGTTAAGGTTCAACAATTCTTCCTTACTATTGCAACCTCCATCTCCTTCATTTAAATACATCTCATGTTAAGGTTCAACTTTTGCCTATTGACGTAGATGATATTAAATTAATTTCATTTAAATACATCTCATGTTAAGGTTCAACTGTTGTGCAGGTGGAAGATGACATAATTTCAAACTAATTTAAATACATCTCATGTTAAGGTTCAACAGGCAGAAAAAGCCAGAAAAGAAAGAGAAGAAGCTTATTTAAATACATCTCATGTTAAGGTTCAACTCTAAAGCTATGCTTTACTGCCTTTACTTGTTTTATATTTAAATACATCTCATGTTAAGGTTCAACAGTCATACCAATACATATCAAATACTATCAGTATTCATTTAAATACATCTCATGTTAAGGTTCAACTGTGGATATAGAGAATTTTGAAACAAAGAAATATGTATTTAAATACATCTCATGTTAAGGTTCAACCTTAGTTTTACCCAAAAGTTATTTATTTTTCTTCTTATTTAAATACATCTCATGTTAAGGTTCAACAATCAAGGGGCAGACGGAAAAGGAGTAGCTCCTGCATTTAAATACATCTCATGTTAAGGTTCAACTATTTAATATAGTACATATTCTATCTAATGCTGTAAAATTTAAATACATCTCATGTTAAGGTTCAACTCATGGAGTACAGTTCACAGAATCAGACTTTAATTTATTTAAATACATCTCATGTTAAGGTTCAACGACTTCTACTTCTCTATCTATCTTCTCTTGTTTTAAATTTAAATACATCTCATGTTAAGGTTCAACTGCTTTATTCCCTTTGGGTAGACTTTATAAATCTAAATTTAAATACATCTCATGTTAAGGTTCAACAAGCAAGAGAAAAAAGGAAAGCCCCAGTATGTATATTTAAATACATCTCATGTTAAGGTTCAACTTGCAAATATCCCCAGCGAGTTTTCTTCTTTGACGGATTTAAATACATCTCATGTTAAGGTTCAACTATACAATATTTACCTGTAGAGTTAATATAAATATAATTTAAATACATCTCATGTTAAGGTTCAACATGATTTAGTCGTTTAAATAGAGGAGGATTTTAAGAATTTAAATACATCTCATGTTAAGGTTCAACCAAACCTAGTATCTCACTTATTCTTAGTCCACATTTATTTAAATACATCTCATGTTAAGGTTCAACCATACCTAGCGTACAAGTTAAACCTACAGCAAATACATTTAAATACATCTCATGTTAAGGTTCAACCTGTGTAAAATAGTCATTTTACATTTCTATTATATCCTTTGAAGTACTATAAATAAAGGATTTTAACGAAACTTTTCCAGTCGATTTTTATTATAGACAAATAAATAGTACAAGATTTATGGAGGCGTTGTAATCTAAGGGCTAGCAATAATTTCTTATTATTTGTAGGTTGGAAAACAGAAGATGTCTAATCAAATGAAGATTATAATTTGTACTTGAATTATAAAATGGGTATTATAAAAATTATAGATTATCAAAAATATTTTACGTTAAAATTGAATTGTTGAAGTGTTTTTTATTTATAAATCGTTGTATTATTGTAAGGCTAAAAAAGGCGGTGATGATTATTCAAGAAAATCAATTTGAAAAATATATTAAACAATATGAAGGTCTAGTCATTACCATCTGTTTTTCTTTTACAAAAAATTATTTTGATGCAGAAGATATAGCTCAGCAGACTTTTTTAACTGCCTATGAAAAATTAAATAAATTTGATGGAAAGAATTTCAAAGCATGGGTCGCAAAAATTGCAGTGAACAAATGCAGGGATTATATTAAAAGTCCTGTCAAAAAAATGGAGGATCTTACTTGCGAGGATTATAAATATATAGAGGATACGAAAAGCTCTCCTGAAGAAAATATGTTGAATAACTACAGTGACAGAAAAATATATAAGCTGTGCAGCAGATTAAAAGAACCTTACAAAACCGTAGCGGTAAATTATTTTTGTAAAGACATAAAGCTTTCAGATATGGCGAAAGATACGGGAGAGAATTTGAAAACACTTCAGACAAGATTATACAGATCAAAAAAACTTCTTAAAATTTTATGGAAGGAGGAGTTGATTTGAGTGATGATTTGTTTAATAGCAAGGGCCACATAAAAAATTCTGCTTTAAAAAAATTTAATGAGAGAAGTTTAAGTGATATAGAACTTGCTATTTTATCAGAGCATATAGGAAATTGTGAAAAATGTGCAGAAAAGCTGGCAGATAGTTTTGCTCAAGACGATTTTTTGAAAGTACCAGGTGGGTTTGAGGAGGAGATAAAAAATAAGATAAATAGAAAACATGAAAAGAGTAGGCAGTTTTTCTTCTACGCACTTAAGGTTTCAATGGCAGCCTGTATAGCACTTGTATTTGTCTTTTCCAGTGCTCTCAATTTTATGGCAAATACCGGAGTGAAGACAATGAAAATAAAATCACCTGAATTTACAGTGGTGAATTCCATAAATATGGAACTTGGAAATTTCACTAGCAAGATAATTGATATGGAGGTATTCGATAATGAAATCCAAAAAAAGTAATTTTTTAACTGTAGTTTTTTCTTTTCTGCCTGGCGCAGGACATATGTATATGGGGTTTATGAAAATGGGATTGTCAATTATGGCAGTATTTTTTACTGTGATATTTTTTTCTAGCTGGCTTAATATAGGACCACTTTTGTTCATTCTTCCACTAATATGGTTTTATTCATTTTTTGACTGTATAAACAAACAGAGTATGCCTCAGGAAGAATTTGAGCATATAGAGGACAATTATATATTTTCCATAGATAAATTGTTCGAGTGGGACAAAAGTTTATTTAAAAAGCAGAGATTATTTTTTGGTATACTGCTAATTTGCATGGGGATATACCTTATTTGGGACAATATAAGACCTATTATTGAGCCCTATATAGATTCGAGAATCTATGAGATCATAAGTAATTTCACAGGAATTGTCCCTCAGATGATTGTAGGTGTGGCTATAATTGTTATTGGAGTAAAACTTATTATGGGGAAGAAGAAAGAGGTTGATACAGATGATTAGGGGGAGAAGAGTTGGCACATTAACTTCAGGTATCATGCTCGTTATATTTGGGACAATGTTTTTGATAAGCAGCTTATTTAAAATGATAGATTATAGGTTTATAATGTCTTTCTGGCCAGTAATCTTGATTTCAATTGGAATAGAAATTATTGTCTCATATATTATAAATAAGAAAGAAAAAATGATGTATGATGCGGGGGCTATAATTATTGTAATAGTACTTTGTATTTTTGCTATGATTATGGGAGCTCTTCAGCTCGCCATTACAAGTTATCCTCAATTTAGGGTTGTATTTTAAAAATATAAGAAAATTTAGGCCTTTTATGATCAAGTTCATTTCATAAAGGGCTTTTTTATGGTGCTTATTTATGCTCCGTTTGGTAACTACTATTAAAATAATTAATATTAAAATTAAATATATTAATATATTTAAAAGTAATAAATAAAAAAATCAATATTTGTATTGAATATATAAATATTTCATGATATACTGTCTTTATAAAAGAGAAGGTGATTATTTGGCGTATAAAGTAATTGAAAAATGTCCGGTGTGTGAAGCAAAACTTTTGATTTCAAAACTTCATTGTCCAAAATGTGGCACTGTAATCGAAAATGATTTTGAAATGTCTAAATTTGAATATCTTACGAAAGATCAACTCAGATTCATAGAAATATTTTTAAAGAACAGAGGAAATATAAAAGATGTTGAAAAGGAGCTTGGTATATCCTATCCTACAGTGAGATCAAAATTGGATGAGGTGATAGAGGCCCTGGGATACAATGTGTCTCAGAATTCTAAGATTGACAAGAAAAAAATAGTAGATATGCTGGATAGAGGAGAAATAACTGCGGATCAAGCTATAAAGATGATGAACGAATAAATACGATATGAAAGGAAGGATTAGAAGGTGAATGAAGAAATAGCAAAAATATTGAAGATGGTAGAAGAAAGCAAGCTCACAGCAGATGAGGCACAGGAGCTTATAGAATCCTTGAAAGATAAAAATGCACAGCTTGTTGAAAGTACAGCGGCAAATTCCAATGAAGACATCATGGAAAAAATGTTGAGGATAAAAGTGAATTCTCATGAAGGGGACAATGTGAATGTGAAACTTCCAGTAAAATTTATAAAGATAATGCTAAAAACTGTTGGCAAGATTCCCATAAGTGACAGTGTTGAGGGAATGGAGAATATAGATCTGAATCTTATTTCAGAAGCCATAGACAATGGGCTTTCAGGAAAAATAGTGGATGTAAAAAGTGCAGATGGAGACATAGTAGAGGTAAGCATAGAATAGGAAGTGCAGCTCATGAGAGTTTATATAAGAACCGGGAACAAGAGGCTTGTAATTCCCTTACCGTTGATACTTGTCAAATTCGGACTGTCATTATTCAACAAGCCTTTTATAAAAAAATATGTTCCTGAAAAAGAAAGAAAATATGTGGATGTAATTGATTTTGGACAGCTTTCAAAATGTATTGGAGTTTTAAAAGATTACAGAGGGTTGAAAATTGTTGAAGTGAAGTCAAAAGACGGTACTGAAGTTGTGATAACACTGTAAATTGAATTGGGAGAGGTAAGTATGAAATATAATAGAAATTTACTATCGTATATGCTTGGAAGATTTATATCTTATACAGGTACTGGAATACAGCAGATAGCATTACCCCTTTATATTTTGGATGTGACCCATTCAGGAATAATGATGGGATTCTTTTCAGCAATAAATTTGATTCCTAATATTGTAGCTCTGCCCTTTGCAGGGATTTTAGGTGACAGAAAAAACAGAAAGAATGTAATGATGGTATCGGACTATGCTAGGGGTTGTTTTGTAATATTTTTAGGATATTTTGCCATGAGGGGCAGCTTGAATTTAGCTTTTTTGTTTACAGTACAGATATTTATTTCGATTATGGACAGTATTTTCAATGCTTCCTCAACGGCAATTCTCCCAGAGCTTGTGGAGGAAGATAAACTCATGAATGGAATAGCTGCCAGGGGAGGTATTGATGCGGTTTCCATGATCATAGGGCCAGCTCTTGGAGGAATTATATATGGGATTTTTGGAATAAAAGTGATATTTTATTTGAATGGATTATCATTTATTATATCTGGAATAAGTTGTACTCTTATAAATTATGAAAATAAAGACAGGAAATCCAAAGCACTTACCTTTAAATCATTTTTTACAGAAAACAGCGAAGTACTTTATTTTATAAAGAAAAACAAAGCACTGCTTCAATTATTCTCACTTGCCATGGTGACAAATTTCCTGGTGGCACCTTTATTGGACATAGTACTTCCCTATGTTATGAAGAAGGAAATAGGATTTACTTCACAGCAGTACGGTTATCTTATTTCATTCTTCACATTTGGAATACTGATAGGTAATATACTGATAGCCACATACCTTGTGAAATTCAGCAGAAAATTTATAATGAAGAACTCACTTGTACTTCAGACTATGATTTTATTTATGTTTCCAGTAGCTGTATTTCCCATTACTGTAAATTATCTAGGAGGGCATAGCCTGAAATTATTTATGCTTTTGACATGTATAATGTTCCTGGGAGGATTTTTCAATTCAGGATTGAACACACCTTTGAATACAAATCTTCAGGAAATTGTGCCAAATAAAATGCGTTCCAGATTTTTTTCAATACTTGGAGTATTTGGACAAGGTGCTATACCTCTGGGTTCCGTGATATATGGAGTTCTTCTTGACAAATTTCCCTACTATTATATACTGATTGTAGTAATGTCTGTGGTATTTGCAGTTACATTGGTATTTATGAAAAGAGCAGTACCGGAAGTTTACGAGCCTTAAAACCAGATATAACTAAATGATTTAAATGTCATTTCACAAAGATTAAAGTGGCTTATTAAAATCTTTACTATTCCTCTTCCTGCTCTTCTAAAAGCAAATCACAAAATTTTGAAACAAGTCTTATATTTTTATTATTACATTTGTTGAGTTTTTTAGCTATTTCATCTTTTAAATATTCATTAGAAGTATATATTGAATCTAATAGTATAAAATCAGGAGTTACTCCGAGAGAATTACAAATTTTTAGTAAAGTGTCAATGCTTGGTATAGAACGATCCCTTTCAATATTACTTATGTAATTATTTGAAAGACCAGTCATTTCAGCTAGCTGTTCCTGGGTAATTTTTTTCTTCTTTCTTGTTAATTTAATACGATTTCCCATTTTTTTATAATCTATTTTCATCTGCATCACCTATTCTGACTTTAGCTATTTTTAATAAAACATATAACAAATTACAAGTGTAAAATACACTTGTAATTGTATTAAAAAATGTGTATACTATAAAATATAATACATTTTTATGTATAAAATGATATATTATGAAAAATAAAAACAAGATTATTAAATTTTCGCGTGTACTTTTTTGAATAATAAGAGCGTATATTAGTATTTACTATATAACAAAATATATAAGTTTTATTTGCCTATTCCTTTTACTGTAATTACCTTAATTGGAATATTTCATATAATAATTTTACATGAGTAGGTGAATCAATTGTCAATAGAAGAACAGAGAAATTTCATATTGGATAATATCAATGGAATTATAGTAAAATGGGATATGAGCAGTAACAAATTCGCAGTTCCTAAGTTATGGGAAAGTATGACAGGATATGTTGTTTCTGAAGAGATTAATTTTTTTGGACAACTAAAAAAAATTATTTGTTCAGAAGATCTAGGAAAATTTATGAATGCTTTGAAAGAGAGTGTACATAAAAAGGCTGACTATTTTGAATGTGAATATAAAATTAGAACCAAGTCGGGAAAAATAAAATGGATGCTTCATAAAGGTAAAATTTTTGACTATAGTAAAGGACAGAGATTGATGATAAATTATATTTCAGATATTACTGATAAAAAGATATATGAGTCTGAGATAAGGTATCTGGCATATTATGATATTACAACCAATATTCCCAATAAATTGTTTATGACCGTTAAATTGAATAAATTTTTCAATAATGCAAGCTTAAAGAGCAAAAGGAACCTAGTATTGTTTTATATCTGTATATATAATTTTGAAAAAATAAAGGATGTATACAGGCAAGATTTTGAAGAAACTCTATTAAAAAAAGTATCAGATATATTTAAGAATAATTTAAATAATGAAATACTATGTAAAGTAGAGGATAGCAAATTTGCTATTATAGATTACAGCTGTGGAGATGTTGAAAAAGCAAGATTAAAAGCAGAATATTTTTTGAGCCTATTTAATAAAATGATGGAGATTGATGGAGAAAAAGTATCCATAGCATTGAATATTGGTATTTCTTTTTATACTGATGGTGTGATAAATGGCGATAAAATGATGAGAAATTCAGATATGGCTCTTATGAAGGCTAAAAAACTTGGGAAAAATCAATATGAGTTTTATGAGGAAAAGATGAATGTTGAAATTATGGATAGAGTGAAAATTGAAAATGATCTTGTAAAAGCCATAGTTAATAAAGAATTTATTTTGTATTATCAGCCTCAAGTTGATATTGACAAAATGGAAATCTACGGATTAGAAGCATTGATAAGGTGGAATTATAATGGAACTATAAAATTTCCTTCTTATTTTATAGATATTGTGGAACAGAATGGAATGATAAATGAAATAGGCAAATTTGTGCTATATGAAGCTTTTGTACAGGCTAAAAGATGCAATGATTTAGGATATGAAAAAATCTACATGTCTGTAAATATATCAAAGAAGCAGCTTGAGGAAGATTCATTTTTGGATTTTGTAGATTTTGTCTTAAAGAATACTGGAATAAAAGCAAATTATATCTGCTTTGAAATTACTGAGAGAATATTAATTGATCTATCTGAAAAAATGTTGAGTGTACTTTCTAAAATAAAAGATATGGGAATAAAAATATTTATAGATGATTTTGGAACGAAATATTCTTCGTTAAACTATTTAAAGGATTTACCAATTGATGGTATTAAAATAGATAAATCCTTTATTTGTAATATACAAAACTGTGAAAAAAGTAAGATGATTTTAAAAAGCATTGTAAATTTGGCGGGAGATTTGAATATTGAAGTGATAGCAGAGGGGGTAGAAACATATGAACAGTTAAAATTTTTAAAAAGCATTAAGTGTAATAAAATGCAGGGATATATATTTAGCAGACCAGTAGATTCTGAAAAGTTAATTAAGAACTTGAAAAATTCATATGAGATTTGGGATAATATTAGTGAATCATATAATAAGGAGAATTAATATGAAATTTTTAGAAAACGTGAGAATGAAAACAAAGCTATCATTATGTTTTGGAATTATGGTTATAATAATTGCCGCTATAGGTGTCGTAGGGATACTGTCATTTTCCTATAAGGGTGTTGTTACTACTCTATTGATTATAGTTGGAATTGTATTTGCAGTGATATTTCAGCTTTTTATACCCAGGGACATAAATGAATCCATAGTAAAAATGGTAAATCTTGCAGAAAGCCTATCCAAATTTGATTTAACCCGTGATTATAAAATTGATAGAAATGATGAATTTGGAAAGGCATTTAGAGCTATGGAAAAAGCTCAGGGAAATCTGAGAAATTTTATAAAAGAAATTGAAGAAAATTCCCAGCATATGAGTAGTTCAAGTCAGGAGCTTTCTGCTGTAGCTGAAGAGTTATCTGCAAAGGCTGAGGATGTAGATAACTCCATCACCGGTGTGGCAACTGGTATTGAAGGAAACAGTGCAGCTGCAGAAGAGATAACAGCTTCTGTGGAGGAAGTGAATTCGAGTATAAATGAACTTTCTCAAAAAGCATTGGAAGGAAGTAATAATGCAAATGAATTTAAGAAGAGAGCTTCGACTGCAAGAAAAGAAGGAAAAGATGCTGTGGAAGAATCACATGAATTATATGAAAGTAAAGCAAATAATGTTATTAAAGCTATAGAGGATGGAAAAGTGGTAGAAAATATAAAAGTTATGGCAGACACTATTGCAAGTATAGCTGAACAGACTAATCTTCTTGCACTGAATGCTTCTATAGAATCAGCCAGAGCAGGAGAACAGGGAAAAGGATTTGCAGTGGTGGCAGATGAAGTTGGAAAATTGGCAGAGCAGTCTTCAAAAGCTGTAGTTGGAATTCAAGATACTATAGTAAAGGTTCAAGAAGCTTTTAGAAACCTTGCACAGTATAGTAAAGATGTGCTAAAATTTGTAAATGAAAATGTAAGCAGCAGATTTGAAAACTTTGAGGAATTGGGAAGCAAATATTACGAGGATGCAGAGTTTTTAAGCAAAATGTCCGATGAAATGGCATCCATGTCAGAAGAACTTGCGGCAACGGTGAATCAGGTAAGTGAAGCTGTTCAAAGCATGGCAAATACATCACAGCAGTCTTCGGGTCATGTAGAATCAATAAAGTCCAGTGTAGATGAAACTACAAAAGCAATAGAACAAGTAGCATTTACTGCTCAGACTCAGGCTGATCTCGCCCAGAAGCTGAATAAAATGTTGTTAAAATTTAAGGTATAAGAGAGTATGGAGCGGATTATCAATACACTAAATAGTACAAAAGAAACTTTATTTAAGAATTACTATGAATAATATTTTTTATATATTCTTTATAGTAATTTTTTATATTCATTGACAAATCGTATAATTTAATGATATATATGAAGACAGGTGTGTCCGAAGATACTTTCTTCATATGTAAAAGGAGGTAAATATGCTTGAAATAAAAAATGTAAGTAAGAAATTCAAGGAGGTAAAAGCTGTAGATAGTTTGTCTTTCAGTGCCAATGAAGGAGAGATAGTGGGACTTTTGGGCGAAAATGGTGCAGGAAAAACCACAACTTTAAGGATGATTTCTACAATGTTGAAACCAAGCGGTGGAACTATAGTGGTAAATGGATATGATGTGATTGAGGAACCTTCGAAGGTCAGAGGAGAAATAGGAATTCTGTTTGGAGGAGAAGTTGGGATATACGATAGATTATCGGCCCGGGAAAATATAGAATATTTTGGAAGACTATATGGGATGTCACAGGAAAAAATAGACAAAAGGATAACTGAATTGACAAGAGATCTTGAGATGTCGGAATATATAGACAGAAAAGCTGGTAAATTTTCAAGGGGTATGAAGCAGAAGGTGTCCATAGCACGGGCTATAATACATTCTCCAAAAGTGATGTTATTTGATGAGCCAAGCACTGGATTAGATGTTTCTGCAGCTAGGGTCATACATGAATTTATTTTTAAATGCAAAAGTGAAAACAAGATAATTCTGCTGTCCTCCCATTCTATGGCAGAAGTTGAAAAACTCTGTGACAGAGTTGTAATAATTCATAAGGGTAAGCTTGTAGAACAGGGAACTGTGGAATATTTAAAATCAAAGTATAATAGTGGCAACATGGAGGAGATATTTATGAAACTGGTGGGAGGCGATATACATGAATAATTTCTGGATAATCTTAAAAAAGGAACTTACAGATATTTTCAGGGACAGGAAAACTCTTATATTTACAATACTTCTTCCCATTATAATGTATCCTGCCATGTTTAAGATAATAGACTTTACTATGAAAGACACCACAGAATCCGTTCAGAAAAACATAACCATTGCCTATAGGGGAAATGAAAATTCTTCAATTTATAAGATGTTAGAAAATATGAAGAATATAACAATAGATAACAGTGGAAATGCAGACGAAAAACTTAAAAAGGGTGATATATCCCTTATAATAAATGTGCCTGTGGACTTTGATTCGAAAGTTGCAGCTGAAGGTAAAACGGATGTCAAAATAATATATGATCAGGATTCAAATAAATCTTCCATGGCATCCTCCATGATAAAGGATATTTTTGATAAATACAGTAAATCTGTTGTTGATGGAAGACTTCAGGCAAAAGGCATCAGCAGCCAGGTATTGACTCCTTTTGAAGTAAAGGAAGAAGCTCTAAGTAAAAGGGACAATAATCCCATAGCTTTTGGTATTTTAAGTGTACTGCCAACACTGCTTATTATTTTTATGATAAGTCCTACTATAGGAATAGCAGCGGATCTGGTGGCAGGTGAAAAAGAAAGGGGAACTTTTGAACCTCTTTTGTCGACATCCGTGGGAAGAATGTCTATATTTTGGGGGAAACTTATGGCTATTTCATCTGTGGCACTTATTACACTGATAGTTACATTAGCTTCCATGGTAGGTTCCATGCTTTACATATTTTCAGATGGAGGAGGAGTTACAATTTCAATAGGTGCCTTTGTAGTCATGGGAGTGGTATCTGTATTTGTACTCATAGCGCTAAGCTCAATTGAAATATCTATAAGCATATTTGCCCGTTCCATGAAGGAAGCCAATACTTATCTTGGAGGGTTTATAGTACCTGTTATGATTTTGACATATATACCATTTATGATGGACGCCAAAACTATAGGAATTTTATTTTTTAATATTCCCATAGTTAATGCAGTGGCAGTTATGAAAGAAGCCATTGCGGGAATATTTAGTCCTGTACATATCTCCATAGTACTGGGATGGCACGTTGTATATGTGATAGCCACTATATTTTTGGCAAAAGTCATGTTTTCCAAGGAAGAAGTTGTATTTAGATCCTGATAATTAGTACAATGAGCAATTTGTAATTGATAATGAACAGAGAAAGCAGGGAAAATTTTCGGTAACAACTGAAAATCTTCCCTGCTTTATATACATGCACTTTGAGCTCTGATACTTGAATATAATTATTCTTTTATTCTTTCATCTTAAGGCCTCTGTAACGGTTTATCGCCCCACAGAGCTCATATTTTCTAGGAAGTGCCAGATTTCCGGGATGGCCTGTATGAGGTGATAGAAAATCCAACCCCGAAGTTTCTATTTGACGAAACAATGCATCTGCAACTTGTGAAATTGACGTCTTGTCATTTATCAGTTTACTTGAAATAAAATCGAGCATCAATGCTATGCAGTTGGTCTGACTGCTGTCTATAAGCTGTTCGAGAGCCGAAAGATCTATAGATGATCTACCATAGAGAACTATATGCTTTCCCTTGGCCTTTATCTTAAATGATCTTCCTGTATGGGCAAAACTGGATTTTAGAGGTATTCGGGGAGTTATATCTCCAAAAATGGTTTCACCTGATTTTTCTCTTTTATATCCAGAACTATCTGCAATATTTTTAGCTTGCTCTGTAACCTCTTTTGGGATGTATTCATCCATCATGATTATATGGTCTGCCACGTCAAAATAATCTCCAGATCCACCTACAATCAATATAGTCGAAACCTTGTACTGGTGGTATAGCTGGCGAATTTTGTCTATAAAAGGGGTAATGGGCTCCTTATCCTTTGAAACGAGTTTCTGCATGCGCCCATCCCTTATCATGAAATTTGTGGCGGAAGTATCTTCATCTATCAATAAGAGCTTGCTTCCACATTCCAGAGCTTCCATCACATTTGCTGCCTGAGAGGTGCTTCCGCTGGCATTATCCGTGGAGAATTTCAAGGTGTCCTTATTGTTTGGAAGATTGTTTATAAAGGGACTGATATTTACCTTTTCCACTCTGCGGCCGTCTTCTGCACGTATTTTAACAGCATCATTTCTGGTTATTACGTATTCCCGGCCGTCGCCTGGAATATGGTTGTATATTCCAAGTTCAAGGGCTTTTAAAAGTGTGGATTTTCCATGATATCCACCTCCTACAATTAAGGTTATGCCTTCTGGAATTCCCATTCCCTTTATTGTACCGTGATTTGGAAGAGACAATTCTATTTCAAGGCTTTCAGGACTTTTAAAGGGAACTGCACCTGCCTCTTTTAACGGTCTGTCGGATATTCCGTTTTCCCTTGGTAAAATGGCTCCGTTGGCGATAAAAGCTATAAGACCTTTTTTGTTTAATTCTTCTCTGATAAATTCTTGATCGAGTATTAGATCAATTTGTTTTTTTAATTTGGTTCCATTTATGTTTTTAAAAAGCAGTGATGAATTTACAATTCCGGGGAGTATATCGAAAAAAATTTCAACGGCGGATTTACCGCGAATTCTTCGCCCGGAAGCGGGCAGTTCAACTTCAAATCTGGCTTCAATATGATCCTGCTTTATGACTGCAGATGTTCTCTCCAGCATCTCCTGCCCACAGGTGTCTATGGATAGAAATGTACTTAACTTTTTTATATTTGGAGCTCCATTGAAATTTTTAATATTGTGTGAAAAAGTTCTTGTCAAAAAGTCGGATACTGCTATTATTTTATATTTTGAATTCAAAAATTCTTCAGGGAAACCTGCTTCCTTTCTGGACATGATTATACGTGCTTTCGATGGTGGGGCGAAGGGATCCGACTGGACGTGATCCACAGAAAGTACGTATTTCCCAAAATTGTATTCACCTCTTAATTCCTTGTAGGCAGAATAACCTCTTCCATCTATTGATAATAGCAATTGCTGAAGTTCACGATAATTTTTCAAAATAGTTCCTCCTCTTGTATTTTCCAATGGTAATTTGCAAATTTTGCATTTTACAATATAATATGATAACATAATTTCAGGACTAAAGGTAGAGAGGTTTTTAAAATGGACTTGATTAAATCTTATGGAAAGTATATAAAAAAAAGTGTAGATAATCCTTCTAAGGCATTTAATTTATTAAAATTTGGATTTTCTTTTGAAAAATTTTTAGTTTCAAAATTTAGGGATAAGAAGATACCTCCTTCTCTTAATTATTTAAATCAACTCTGCGTTGATTTTATACTTAACCCCCTTAAAAATCCTGACAATTCAGCTTTTGTTACCATATTTTCACCTGTTGAAATATTTTATGCCATGGGTATAAATCCATTTTTAATTGAAGGATTTTCTTCCTTCCTTTCAGGTACCCAATGTGAGGATGTGTTTATAGACTGTGCTGAGAGATCAGGTATTTCCGACACCCTCTGCAGTTATCACAAGGCATTTATAGGGGCCGTAGAGGAGGAAGTTATTCCAAAACCAAGATTTTCCCTAACCTCCTCTATGATATGTGATGGCAATCTTAATACCATAAGGTTTGTTTCTCATAAGTACAACATACCCTATTATTATTTAGATATACCCTATGAATATAATGAGGATACGGAAGCATATGTGGTGGGACAGCTCCATGAAATAGTGGAATTTATCCAGGATATAATGAAATTAAAATTTGATGAGGATAAATTTAAAGAAGTGATAAAAATTGAGAATAGCACTAAAGTATATATGCGTAAATTTTACGAGAGACTTAAATACAAGTATTTTCCAAATACTCTTACACTGGAGATGTACAAATTATTTGCATCTCATCTTGGAATAGGCAGGGCAGAAATACTGAATTTTTATAAAATGCAGGCTGAGGATATAGAAAAATATCCTGATTATAGTGGAAAAAGGGTGTTGTGGAGCCATATCATGCCTTTTTACAGTGAAACACTAAAAAGTTATCTTAACCTGAATCCTGATTGTCAACTTCTTGCCTGTGATTATAATTTAGATAATTTGGATGAGATGGATTATAATCATCCATTTGAGGCTTTGGCTAGAAAATTCCTCAAAAACAGGCTCAATGGTCCTTTCCAGAGGAAAATACAAAACATAATGAAGATGACCCGAGATTTTAATGCCAGCGGCGTCATAAATTTGTGTTCTTTTGGGTGTAAAGAGTGCAGTGGTGGTACAATGCTTTTAAAGCAGGCTTTAAAACAGAAAAATATACCTTATCTATCTATAGATGGAGACGGTGTAGACAGACGAAATGCCCATGAAGGTCAAATTAAGACCAGAGTTGAAGCATTTATGGAAATACTGAGCAATAGACAGAAGGTGGCAAAGTGATAGGTTATGTATGTAAATACACTCCAATTCATATTATAAGTTCTTTTGGGCAGGAAGCAGTAAAAATTGCTCCCCGTGTTTCCGGATTTAACAGGGCTGAAACTCTGATGCATCCCAATATATGCACTTATGCAAAGGCAGTACTTGAGGAGTGTATTGATTCGGGAATCTGTAATTTAGTACTTGTAAACTGCTGTGACAGTATTAAACGATTGTACGATGTGGCTAAAAGCACAGCTGAATTTAAATATGTATACCTTATAGATGTTCCAAGAAAAAGAAATAGGGCCTCTGATCTCATTATGAAAAATGAAATGATGAAATTTATAAGGTCAATGGAAAAATTTACAGGAAAAAAGTTTGACAGGGGTAAATTTATAGAATTGGTCAATACCAGAAAAGATGAGATACATAAAAAATCAGCGGGTATCAAAATTGCGCTTATGGGTTCCAGAATAAAGAGTTCTACCCTCAGACAAATTGAAGAAGCCGGTGCTTCTGTGGATTTTGATTTTACCTGTACGGGAAATTTTACAAAATCAACTGTACTTGAAAAAGATGAGGACTTCCTATTGAGCTATGCTTCTTTTTTATTGAATTCATTTCCCTGCATGAGAATGGTGGACAATAGGGATAGAATTAGGGTTTTATCTGAAAATTCAGGTGAGCTAGATGGCATAATATATCATACCACAAAATTTTGTGATGCCTATTCTTTTGAATATGCTGTATTAAAAAAATCAATTTCCATACCTATGCTGAAAATAGAGACCGATTATACAGAAAAGGGGAATGGACAGATGAAAACCAGAATAGAGGCTTTTGTTGAGACAATCAAGTCAAAGAATACACAACATAGAGGAAATTATGGTGCCAATATAAAGGATGATATTTTAGTCGCAGGCATAGACAGCGGTTCCACATCCACAAATGTTGCTATAATGGATAAAAACAGAGAAATACTTTCTTATTCAATAGTCAGAACTGGTGCCAAAAGTCAGAGAGGGGCAGAAAAGGCCATGAAAGAAGCTCTGAAAAAATTAGGAATAGAACGTGACAGGCTTTCCAGAATAATTTCCACGGGATATGGACGTGTAAGCATTCCCTTTGCAGATAGAGAAATAACTGAAATAACATGTCACGGAAAGGCAGCTTATTTTCTGAATAATGAGATTAGAACCATAATTGATATAGGAGGGCAGGACAGTAAGGTCATAAGGCTGGATGATGGGGGAAAAGTGATGGATTTTGCCATGAATGACAAATGTGCGGCAGGTACGGGAAGGTTTCTCGAGATGATGAGCCGCACTCTGGAAGTTCCATTAGATGAAATGGGAAAAAGATCCTTGAATTGGAAGGAAGATATAGATATAACAAGTATGTGCACTGTGTTTGCGGAGTCTGAGGTTGTATCGCTTATTGCGCAGAATAAGGAAATACCGGATATAATTCATGGACTGAATAAGTCAGTTGCAACAAAGACACTTTCTCTTGCAAACAGAGTTGGCAAAAAAGAAGCTTATATGATGACCGGGGGAGTTGCCAAAAATATAGGTGTGGTGAAATGTCTCGAAGAAAAGCTTGGCAGCAAAATATTTATACCACAGGAACCGCAGATAGTGGGTGCTGTAGGGGCAGCGCTCATAGCCCTGGAAAGCATTTAATCGAAGTTGTATGGGAATTTTATAAAAAATCATAAATTATGCAAATAAGCACCGGTACCTATGTATCAGATGCTTTTTTCTGCTGATTTCAATATCATGTATCTTTTAATTGGGCAATAATGTCAGGGGTAAAATCCATTGCAAAACAGTAAAATAACTGAGATTTATCGGGGGCATAAATATTAATTAATTGACAGTGAACACAAAATGCTATAGTATGTACCTAAATTTAAAATTGTTGACCAGAAAACTGGAGGCAAGTTTTTATACAGTACGCAGCTGTGTATTTAATTTGTTATCCGGTTTTTTTATTTTATTATGTATTTTTGGGAGGTAAAAAATGTCATATAGTAATATAAAAGCTAAAAAAGTACTCCTGCTGGGGCTGGATGGAGCAGATGCACTGCAGGTAAAAAAATATGTAGCAGAAGGAAAGCTGCCGAATTTTAAGAAGGTAATATCCCGGGGTGTCACGACAAAAGATTATTCCATGAGAAGTGTCCTGCCGGCAATCACTCCTCCAAACTGGGCATCTCTGGCTACTGGAGCATTTCCCAATACTCATGGTATAACTTGTTTTTGGAATCATACACTTGGGAATCCGCTTGATAAGCTGGATTATGGTTTTAATTCTGAGCTGTTAAAGGCAGAAACCATATGGGAAGCTTATGCCCGTTCAGGCAAAAAAAGCATATTGTTTAATTATCCCACTGCATGGCCGCCAAAGACTAAAAATGATATATATGTAGATGGGACAAGTATATATACAAATTTAAGGGGATATGTGGATTATGAAAAAGTATATAACTGTATTGAAGGTGATTTTCCAATAAAAGAAATACCCCATGTATTGGACAATACAGGTACCGACTGCAGAGTTGAGGGGGAGGTTTCATCTATAAAAGCTGACATAAGCAAGTCGGAGTACGATGGATATGGATATACTGAACCTGACATTGTGACTTCTGAAGAGACCGGTGAATCCTCTGCAGACGTTCCAAATGCGGATCAGATAACAACTCCCATTAGATGGGCTTCTGGATGGAAAAATGCACCTGATGGAGCAAAGGAAGTTGTGCTTCCTGTAAACAGCGGCATGGCCAGAAGATATGGACTTATAGTAGCAGGGGACGGTAAAAATTATAATAAGGTAAAGATATATAGGAGAAAAAAAGATGAAAATCCAATTGGAGAGGCAAAAGCAGGTGAATGGAGCAATTGGATCTATGACAATTACAGAATAGATGGCAAAAGTACCAAAGTAGCTTATAAAATAAGAATAATCAACCTGGAAAGCGATGGAAGCAAGCTGAAATTTTATTATTCCTTTGTACTGGATTTATACAGTGGAAAATATTTCTACCCGGACAAGATAGGAGGGGAAATATATGATAAAGTAGGACCCATGCTTCAACCCACCAATTATGACAGATTGAACAAGACCGCCGATGAAATTATGTTTGAATCCATTACAGAGATGTATGACTGGCATGTAAAAGCTATTAATTATCTGCTTGATAATAAAGAATGGGATCTTTTTTATGTTCATATGCATGGAATTGACATGTACAATCATTTTTATCTGGATTATACATTTGAGGAGACTTCGAAAGAATACGAAAGATATAGGGATTTAATATACAGAATATATGAATTGAGTGACAAATTTATAGGAGAAATGCTGAAGAGACTTGACGGGCAAACAACCATATTTATTGTTTCCGATCACGGTGGTGTGGGAAAAAATCCTAAAACAGAATTTCCTCTAATAGGGGATATGTGGGGAATCAATACAGGTGTAATGGGAGAGCTTGGATATACTAAATTAAAAGAGGTGGATGGAAAACTGCAGATAGATTGGCAGCATACCACTGCGATTTCCCAAAGAGCTACATTTATATATATAAATTTAAAGGGAAGGGATCCTGAAGGAATTGTTGATCCTAAAGATTATGACAAATTGGTAGAAAAAATAATAGATGATCTGTACAATTACAGGGATCCTAAAACCGGAAGAAGAGTCATAAGCTTTGCATTGAACAGAAAAGATATGGAGGTCCTTGGACTGGGTGGTGAAAATTCTGGAGATATATTTTATATACTGGAGCCTGAATTTACCAGATGTCATGGAAATGGATTGAGTAACCACGAACTTTTGGGACATTCCATGAAAGCATTGTTTGCTGCAGTAGGAGCCGGGATAAAAAGTGGAGAAATCATTGATAGAAATGTGGGAGTAGTGGATATAGTTCCAACTATAAGCTATCTGGCAGGGATTCCCGTGCCTAAAAATGCAGAAGGTGGAATAATATATCAGGCCCTGGAGGAGTGATTCATTTTATGGATAAGAGTTCTATTTTGAGCATTGACGAGAAAAATTTCGACAGTTTCACCTTTGACAGCGATACTCCGGCAATAGTATTTTTTAACGCAGATAGATGCGGTGCCTGTAAAATGCTGCATCCAATTTTGGAGAAAATGGCAGAGGAGTATTCTGACAGGTTAAATATTTATTCAGTTGATGTGGA
The DNA here is from genome assembly GCF_020908015.1 of Clostridium aromativorans. Lineage (NCBI taxonomy): Bacteria > Bacillati > Bacillota > Clostridia > Eubacteriales > Clostridiaceae > Clostridium > Clostridium aromativorans. The sequence continues at coordinate 39,557 of NZ_JAJJPB010000023.1, read as the reverse complement.
TAAACATGAGTTATTGGTTCAGAGGTTTAGATTAAGCGGTATACCCACTATTTTAATATTTAAAGATGGGGAGGCAGCAAGAAAAATTACAGGCTTCCGCAGTAAAGAGGTTCTAGATAAAATAATAATTCATTATTTAAGGAATGATTTTTATGTTAAAGAAAATATCAAAAAACAATTTTACCATACAAAAATATAAATATAGAATTATTTCCATAACATCAGTTGTTGTGGCATTTCTGGTATGGTATACAGGCAGTAAGCTGAATTTGTTCAATCCTGTGTTTTTACCATCACCAGGGGATGTCTGGTCGGTATTTATTCAAATACTGGGAGAAGGCTATAAAGGTCATTCCTTATTTTTTCATATATTTTCGAGTATGAAAAGATTGTTTACAGCACTGTTTTTTGCTTTTATAACGGCGGTACCATTGGGGCTTGCGGCAGGCGGCTCAAGGCTTCTGATGGCCATATTGGATCCTTTTATTGAGTTTTACAGGCCGCTTCCGCCTCTTGCCTATTATACACTTTTGGTGTTGTGGTTTGGAATAACTGATGTTTCAAAAATAATACTGCTTTTTTTGAGCGGATTTGCCCCATTGTTTATCAATACGGTATTCAGTGTTAAAAAGATACCCCGGGACAGAATAAACGGCTGCAAGTCCCTTGGGGCATCTAAATTCAAATTGTTTATTTATGTGATATTTCCATCTTGTCTGCCGGATATATTGACGGGCTTCAGGACGGCGGTGGGAGTATCCTATGCTACCCTGGTAGCAGCTGAAATGGTTGCTGCAGTTTCTGGAATCGGGTGGATGGTGCTGGATGCAAGTAAATTTTTAAGGAATGATGTTGTCTATATGGGAATTGTAATTATGGGCCTGATTGCCATATTTATTGATGCCTGCATTAGACTTGCACTTAGAAAGGTTTCACCCTGGGTTGGGGAAGAGGAGGAGAAATGATGAAAACAAAGAAATATTTTAAAATTGTATTTATGTTGTTAATTGCGGTGATTTTGACTTTTGCAGCAGGATGTCAGGGAGGTGGTGATCAGAGCAGCAATAAAACAAGCTCTTCAGCCGGACAAAACAAGCCCAAAGAAATACGTATTGGATATATGACATCTCCAAATGGAGAGCTTCTTGCAAAGGCCACGGGAGCTGTGGAGAAAAAATTTCCCGGGACAAAAATCTCATGGATAAAATTTGATGCAGGCCGTGATATAATTACAGCTATGGCAAGTGGATCATTGGAGCTGGCAACTATAGGTACACCCCCTGCAGCAACGGGAATAGCAAATAAACTTCCATATTATATATACTATCTGGATGATATTATAGGTGACAGTGAAGCACTTGTAGTAAAAAAGGATTCGGGAATAAATTCCATTGACGATATAAAGGGAAAGAAAATAGCTACTACTTTCAGTTCAACTTCACATTTTAGTTTGCTGGGTGCCTTAAAGCTGAATAATATTAAAGAGTCGCAGCTTACACTTCTTGACATGCAGATGCCTGATATACTGGCTGCATGGCAGAGGGGTGATATTCAGGGAGCATATGTGTGGGAAACCACCAAATCAAAACTTCTGGCTGATGGCGGTAAAGTCATTGTAAGCTCGGGAGACCTGGCTAAAAAGGGAATTATCACAGGTGAGCTTGGCATTGTAAGCAAAAGCTTTGCAGATAAATATCCTGATGTCATGAAACAGTATATTTCTGTTTTAAATGATTCTGTACATGAATACAAGGAGCAGCCGGAAAAATCTGCCGCAGCCCTTTCAAAGGAGCTTGGATTGTCGGAGCAGGATACTCTTAAATCCATGAAAGAAATAATTGTTCTGGATTCCAAAGATCAGACGGATCCAAAGTATTTTGGAACCTCAAGCAAGCCAGGTAACTTTGGAAAATTGTTAAAGAGCACAGGCGATTATCTGCTGACACAAAAGGCAATAAAATCTTCACCGGAATTGTCCGTATATCAGAAGGCTATATTGACTAAATTATATGATAAATAAATGGAGGGAGTATGGTTATGATACAGCCAGCACGTATGCCTTTATTTTTAAAGCAGGAAGGTACTGAATCAAATATAATTCTGAAAAATATAAGTCTAACCTATAATCAGTCGGGAAAAGATATCCGTGCTCTTGAAAATGTAAATCTTCAGCTGTATAGTAATGATTTTGTATGTGTACTTGGACCTTCGGGATGCGGAAAATCTTCTCTTCTAAATATTATTGCAGGATATTTGACGCCCTCTGAAGGAACTGTTTTTATAGATGGCAGTCCGCATACAAATCCGGATCCACAGGTGGGTGTGGTATTCCAACAGCCTAATTTGCTCCCCTGGCTAAATATAGAAAAGAATGTGGAGTTTGGATTGAAGATGAAGGGAATGACTAAAGGCAGAAGAGTCGAAATAGCTTCTCATTATTTGGAACTAGTGAGTTTGAAGGATTATGCCAAATTGTATCCCCACCAGCTTTCCGGAGGCATGAAACAGAGGGCTGCCATTGCAAGGACACTGGCAGCCAATCCCAAAATAATACTTTTGGATGAGCCCTTTAGTGCTCTTGATGCTCTTACCCGTGAAAAAATGCAGAAACATCTCTATTTTATATGGCAGCAGACTCAAAAATGCCTGTTTTTTATTACTCACGATGTAGATGAGGCACTTTTACTTGGAGACAGAATTATTGTTATGCATTCTAATCCGGGAAGAATAGTCAGGGAATATAAAAACCCTGTGGCAAGGCCTAAAGAAGGGGATTTTAGATCTATTAGATTACAAAAAGAGTTTTTTGAAATGAGGGAATATTTAATAGATCAGATACAGGAAGATGACGAAAAAGATGAATAGGATGGCATTGAAAAAAATTGGTGAAAAGGATTTTGATAGATTCACTTTTGAAAATGATATACCCTCACTGGTACTTTTTGGGGCCCGCAGATGTAAGGTGTGCAGGGAACAAATACCAATTGTGGAGCAGGTAGCTTATGAATACAGGGGCAGGATTGAAGCATACTGGGTGGATGTGGATAAACATGAGGAGTTGTTTTACAGGTTCAGGCTGCAGGGAATACCCAACATAGTTATATTTAATGATGAAGAAATTGTAAAGAAAATTCGTGGATTGAATTCAAAAGAAGGTTTAATTGAAATAGTAAATGGTATTTTGACCTGATTCGGATAAATTTGTAAACAGTAATGCTGCATGATATAATTGCCTAAAGTGCAGGTATTCTAAGGAGGAAAATTATATTATGCGTCTAGATCAGCTTTACTATATAGTGGAAGTTGCCCAATTTAAATCCATTTCAATGGCTGCTGAAAGGAACTATATGTCACAGCCTGCAATTAGTTCATCTATCTCAAAGCTGGAGCTTGAATTGGGAGTTACACTTTTTAAGAGGACTAATAAGGGAATGGTACCTACAGAGATAGGTAAAAGTGTGATAGAAAAAGCAGCAGGCATTATAGATAAGGTAGAAGAAATAAAAAATATTACCAGAAATAATGCCATGAAACTTACTGGAGATATAAGCATTGCAGTTGAACCTAGCTTTTGTAATACAATAATGGTAAATATACTCACCACATTTAAATATAAACATCCCAAAATAAATTTGATGGTAAAGGTGGGAGAGTCAAATGACATACTTCATGATTTACTTTCAGGAAGAGCGGATATAAGTATTAACTTGAAAACAGAACAATATGTAAAATCTAGTGATATTATCATAAAGAAACTTTTCAAAGATAATCTCATGGTGATTGCAGGCAAGAATTCTACAATTGGAGATAAAGAGACAATTTCTATAGAAGAAGCATTAAATCAGCCTGTGGCACTTTATAATACCGGATATGAGACGAAATGCGGCATTTCACAAACATTACACAAATATGGGAATCTAAAGGTGGCCTATAGATTTGATAATTTAAATGTAATAGAAAAAGTTGTAGGTAATGGTACGTGCATATCTTTTGTGCCCAAAATGATGATTAATTATTACAAAGGTTCTGATTCAATAAATACGATTCTTATAAATAATGCAAGCCTGGAAATAGAAGTCATAATGGTAATTAACAAGAGACACAGAATTTCCAATATTGAAAAAGATTTGATAAATACAATTAAATCACTGTGCCAAAGATGTGAATTTAGTGATTAGATGAATATATAATCATTTGTAGATTTCAGTATTTGGCTAAAAATAATATAAACCTGAGCTTGCCTATGACAAACTCAGGTTTAATCTTCTATAAAATATTAAACAGCTTTATCTAATGCGTTTTGAACTGCCTCGATGAGTCCTCTGCTGCTGTAGGTGGCTCCGGATACAGTGTCAACTGAACTTGACTGGGCTGAAATTATTTCATTAGGTATGGTGCCTTCAGCGTATTGATAGAATCTTGGAGTATCATCTGTTGATATTGTTTTTATATCAGTGATTTTGCCGCCGCTTACAGTTACGGAGACTTTTGTTGTACCGCCGTGAAATCCTGTGCCGGTTCCAATATAGGTGCCGTCTTTGTACTTAGCTTTTTGTGAAGTATTTGAATTTACGGCAGTTTGACTATTGCTGTTTGACGTTTTGTTTTTACTGCTGGAGACTACATTATTTGCGGAAGCTAAGCCTTTCTGTGTTAAGATTGAACCTCCCAAATTGGTTAAACCGTATATGCCTGTGAAGACGACAATGGCAAAAGAACTTGCCATTGCTGGGTTCACATCTTCACCCAGTATGCTTGCACGGGGATTTCTCCTGGGGCATGTTTCTATACATTTTAGGCAGCTTATGCATTCGCCTCCCCTGACACTGTTCATGCTGTAGAGCTTTAAGCCCATTGAACAATTATCTGTGCATATTCTGCATTTGCCGCATTTGTTACCGGGTTTGTTTATTTTAAATATGCCCATTCTGGATATCAGGGAAAATACGGCGCCCAGGGGACACAGATATCTGCAGAAAAATCTTTCAATAAAAATATTTCCCAGGGTTATTAAAACCAAAAGTATAAATCCAACGGTTAAAGACGACAGTACAGTGGACCAATCACTTATCTGTGCAAAGGCATCCCAGGGACTTGAACCGTCTAAAATAGTGTTTCCACCTTTAAATAGGAGGATCAGGATGATAGATAAAATTATATATTTCACATATTTCAATATAGAATCAAGCTGTTCACTTATTTTAAAGTCAATTTTAAAGATCTTTTTTGATATTATATGAACCCAGTCATTGAAAGTACCGAAAGCACAGAGCCACCCACAGAAAAATCTTCCTATTAAAACGGTGAGGACAGCTGTTATTATAAATTCCATTAATCCTGGAAAAGCCTGAATAAAATTAAAATTACCGCTGGCAATCATCTGTAAAATTGATTTTAGTTCACTAAAGGCCAGTATGTACATACCAGGAAGCAGAAAAAACAAAATCAGCTGTATAATGTGTCTGGAAATTTGTATTTTTTTAATCTTTTTTGTCATATTAGCAGATCCCTTCTTGCTTATAATTTTTGATATATTTAAATTCGTTGTCAGTCAGCTTGAAATTTTCAACAATACCTGATGTAATATACACTTTTTTTGCACTGGTAATCAATATTGCATCTATGCCCGGCAGGGATTCTATTAAATCCATGGATTTATGTACATCCATAATATAGATGCCTGTGGATAATCCGTCGCCGTCAATGGAATTGCCGGATATAATACTAGCACTTACAATGCTGCTCTCTGAAGGATATCCTGTTTTAGGATCCAGTATGTGATGGAATTTTTTGCCGCTATTCATAAAATACCTTTCATAATTGCCGGATGTGACTATGGATTTATCTTTAACATTTATTATTCCGATGTATTCTCCACGGTGTTTAAAGGGGTTCTGAATGCCTATGCTCCATAAATCGCCGTTGCATTTGCGACCCAGGGCAAAGATATTTCCGCCCAGATCGATTAAGGCACTTTTAACGTGATGTTTGGACAACAGGCCTTTAACTGTATCTGCTGCAAATCCCTTGGCTATACCTCCCACATCGATTGACTGATTTTTATATTTCAATTTGATGGATCTGGTACCTTCATCTAAAATTATGTCCTTATAGTTGACCAGACTTAATTTTTTATCTATTTCATCTTTTTGCGGAATTCTTTCACGTTCAGTACCTATATTCCATAGAGATGTTAAAGGACCTATAGTGGGATCAAAAGATCCGCCTAACAGCCTGGCATATTCTACAGCTTTTTTTATTACAAAATAGGTATCGCTGCTGATGATTTGAGGAGATAACCCGGCATTTCTATTTATTTTTGATATTTCACTGTAGTCCTTGAATACAGACATTTTGTCATCAATATCCATGAGTTTTTCCAATGCTTTTTCTGCTAATTGCTCGGATCTGTTTCCAAATATCTGTATATGCACTATGGTTCCCAGAACATAACTGTTTTTTACTATAGAAGTTTTTTTATTGTGAATTATGAATGCATAAATAATCACTGATATAAGTGTAGTGATTGTTATAACAATATTTACTATGTTTTGAAACAATTATATCACCTGCAAAATTTAAATTATTCTTTTTTAGTATAGATTTATAATAAAAAACAAACCTTAATATTACGTTAAGATTTGTTGAGAAATTTCTTATAAAAATGTTAATTAATTTTAAATGGAATATTTCAGGGGAGCTTTTTTTCAAGAGTTAAAAAATTGTATTCAATGTTGTTATCACAGTGTTTTTCATATTCAATTACCCTGTAATCTGCCTTGTTGAATTTTGGAAAGTATGTATCTCCACTTTCAGAAGACATTATTTCAGTTAAATACAGCCTGCTGCAGTGAGGAAGCATTCTGCTGTAGATTTTTTCTCCGCCTATTATGAATACCTCTTCAGGACAAGCTTTGTATTTCAAGATGTCCTCAATGTCATGTACAACCACAATTCTACTGTCCGAAATGAAATAATTTCTATTTCTTGTTATTACAATATGTTTTCTATCAGGCAGTATTTTAGGAAGTGACTCGAAAGTTTTTCTCCCCATTATGATAGTTTTTTCCAGAGTTATTTTTTTAAATCTTTTTAGATCCTCTGGTATGTGCCATATCAGTTTGTTGTTTTTTCCTATTACGTAATTTTTATTGATAGCTGCAATTAAACTTATCACAGGGGAGCTCACTTCCTTGTCTGTACTTATTCAGAATGTATTTACTGTATTATAGCATAATATGTGGATGAAATGTTATTTAAGGCTGTTATATATCATTTCTAAATTGGACTTCATGCTTTGAATATAATTTTTGTTATCTTCTTTACTTTCAATTGTATATATTTTTTCTACCTTTGCTCCTACTTCTTTGGCTAGTGTATTGGAAACCTTGGGACTTACCATGTCCTCTACGAATATGGTTTTTATATTATTCTGTTTGCAGTAATTCACAAGCTCTGCCAATTTTTGTGGTGAAGGTTCTCCTTCTGCAAATACACCTTCCACGCTGTTTTGTTTTAACCCATAATCCCTGCAGAGATATGCAAAAGCAGCATGACCGGTTACAAAATTTTTATTTTTAACAGTTGAAAATTTTGTTTTGTATTCACTGTAGAGATCCTCTAGCTGTTTTGAAAAGCTCTTGTAGTTTTTTTCATAAAAATCTTTATTTGAAGGATCCGCTTTAACTAAAGCATCTTTTATGTTCTTTGATTGGATCTCAGCGTTTTTTAAACTTATCCATGCATGGGGATCATATTGACCGTGCTCCTTTATCTCGTCTGCATCTGTATTTTTAATTGGAGTTATACCTTTTGAGGCATCAACTGCAATTAAATTTTTATTATTTGCTGAATTTATGACCTTGTCTTTCCATGATTCCATTCCAAGTCCGCTGTATATGAATACATTGGCACTGCTAAGGGTTTTAAGATCCTTTGCAGTTGGTTCGAAGTCATGAGGCTCTGTGCCATTTGGAATTATGGTTGTAATATCTATCTTATCTTTTCCGATGGCTGAGGCAAATTCCCTCATGGCGTTGAAAGATACCACTACTTTTGGCTTCGATTGACTTTTATTATCGGTGTTTGTCCCACTTGAACTACTGCATCCTGAAAAAACAAACATAATACTGCTGAGAATAGCAGCTATTATAAATAACTTATTTTTTTTAAACATTTCATGACCTCCTTAAAATATGTAAATGCATATGAATTGCATTTACACATTTACTATAATGGAGTATTGAATTATTGTCAAGAAATAAAATGTAATTAAATTATATACTCCATATGCTGGTTTATGTCAATAGGCAAAAATTTTACTGAAAACTTCGAAATATATGGCTGTTATATTTTTAAAATACTTGAATATTATTTAATAAACATTAAATTGTACGAGGAGTGATAAAATTGTTTAAAACACGTAAATGCTTTTTACTTTTTATAGTATTATTTATGATTCCTGTTATTCTATTTTGTACTATTTCAGTAAGAGCAGAAGGAAGTGAAAGTGATAGTAATACTGCCGAAAGCATAATAAAGGGCAAAGTTATAAATGTAATATCTTCCAATGATGCAGATAAAGAGGATAAAAATGTTATGGAAAAGCAACAAAAATTGAAGGTAGAGATCACAGAGGGAAAGCACGATGGTGAAAAAGTTGAAATAACACATACTATTCAGCCATCCAAACCGGATAATATAGAATTTAAAACAGGTGATGAATTGTTTCTGTCGATAAGCGAAGACAATAGTGGGAAAATAAACGAAGCAAGTGTATATCAGGTAGTTAGGCAGAATCAATTACTTCACCTGCTTATATTTTTTATGATATCTATTATTTTAATAGGTGGAATAAGAGGTTTTAAGTCCCTGATAACTTTAACAATAACCTGTTTGATAATTGTAAAAGTATTTTTACCGCTGATTTTACAAGGATATAATCCTATTGTTGTCTCAACAGCTGTTTGTATTGCTATAACAATAATAAGCCTGATTATAGTGAGCGGATTTAATAGGAAAAGTGCAGCTGCAATTTTGGGAACAAGCAGTGGAGTCATTATAGCAGGTATTATAGCATATGTTTATATTAACTCTGCAAGGGTATCGGGAGTTGGAACGGAAGATGCCCAGCTGCTTATGGATTCTCTTTTAAAGGGCACTTTGAATTTTAAGGGAATTTTGTTTGGATCAATACTTATAGGTACATTGGGTGCGGTAATGGATATAAGTATGTCTATAGCTTCAACTATGAATGAGTTAAGAGAAAATAATCCCAGGATTTCAAACGGAAATATTATAAAAGCAGGAATGAGTGTGGGAAGGGACACTATAGGAACAATGACAACTACTTTAGTACTGGCCTATATAAGTGGCACTGTGTTTCTGGTATTGGGATATATGGTGAGTAAAAGCAGCTTTATAGATATAATAAACCAGGATATGATTGCCTCGGATGTAATAAAGACTTTTGCGAGTAGTATAGGGCTTATATTTACGATTCCCATCACTGTCTTTGCATATTGGATTTTGGATAAGAGATGATAATGGATTCATAGTGAATTTCAGTTGTGAAGGGAGGGAAAAACTGCTTTTTGATTAAAGCAGTAAATATATTGTGAATTATAAAAAATTTAGCAGAAAAGATAAGCCTAGATTTGAAATGCTCAATTTGATTATAAGCCTGGTATTTGTAATTGTATTGCCCTATTTGGTTGAGGCAAATAATAATCAAAATAACAATATTAGAGGAAACATGTTATATGTTCAAATACTGAATTATGCGATGCCTGCAGTTAAAGCCACCTGTTTTGATGAAGAAGATATGGCAGAAAATAATTTTTCGCTGAAAAATTTAGTTTTAGAGCCTTTTAATATAAGTTATAAAAATCCACTTAGTATACTGGGAAGGGAAGTGGCCTTTTTAGGGGGTGGTATATCGGATGGCAGCGTGAATGAGTTTAAGCTTGATGATAAACAGATAGCTAAAACAGACGATGACAAAAATTTGAGCAGGGGAGATAATAGTTCCGCTGAAAGTACAGATGTGTTTGATCCAAGTCTGAAGAGAAAGATGAACAGCAAAAAGCCGGATATACTTATTTATCATACCCATACTACGGAAAGCTATAAACCAGGAGATGCAAATAGTTCTGATGATACTAAAAATGTCTGTGCCGTAGGGCAGCAGCTGGTTACAGAGCTCAACAAATACGGCATTTCTGCAATAAATGATACCACTGTCCACGATGCACAGGGATATAATCAAAGTTATGCAAGATCTTCGGTAACCTTGGGAAAATACTTAAAAAAATATGGAGATTTCAAGCTCATAATAGATATGCACAGGGATTATGCTGAAGATAAAAATTCAGTGACTGTAAAATTAAATGGAGAAAATGTATCCAAGTTTATGCTGGTTATGACGAAAAAAAATCCTCATTTTGACAAGAATATGAAACTGGCAAATCAGATAATAGATCTTTCAAACAAGCTGTATCCGGGTCTTTCTAGGGGGGTTAATTTGTATTATAATTATGGAACAAGGTATTTTAACCAGGGCATGAGCAACAATGCAATACTTATGGAGATAGGGTCCCAGATAAATACTACGGATGAATCCAAAGCCTCTACCAAGTATATAGCGAGGATAATTGCGCAGATCATCAAATAGCTGAAGATTGAAAGTTAGGGGAAAACTTTGATAATAAAATTTTCCCCCAGGTTTTTAACTAGACTTGTAGTTTATCATATTATTTACCAATTGATGGGGACTATTTGAAATCAATAGAGATTTGAGGCTTAAGTCATTTATGAAACCTTCTCTGCATGAATTTTTAAGCATGTCTAAAAGAGGATCAAAAAAATGTTCTATATTCAGTAATCCTATAGGTTTTTTATGAATTTTGAGCCTGGCCCAGCTTATGGTATCAAATAATTCCTCATAGGTGCCGAGCCCCCCTGGGAGAGCAATAAATCCATCACAAAGATCTGACATTCTTTCTTTCCTTTCGCTCATGTTTTTAACATATATGAGTTTAGTCAATTTGTGATTAGGAGGCTCGTTTAAAAGAAGTATTTCAGGAATAACACCAGTAACTTTACCACCATTTTTTAAAACTTCATTTGAGATTTGCCCCATAAGACCTGAATTGGAACCTCCATATATAAGCTGTATTTGATTTTTTGCCAATTCTTTTCCAAGTAATCGTGCACTTTTACTGTATTCTTTACGTGTACCTGAATTTGAACCGCAATACACACATATACTTTTCATGCTATCAATCCTCCTGTAATCAGTTATTCCATATTGCACTTTATTATATTATATAGAAAAAAAGTATGATTGATAATTATATATTGAGTACGGGATGATTATCTGGTATATAATTAATTTGAAATGGATGAAAAATATTATTTGATTTTGGGGGAATTTAAAATGAAGGATGATTTGAAGAAATATATCGAAGTAGCCAAGGAGCTTGGAGCATATGATGCCAAAATAATTGATACAGATACCATAGAAACAGCTGCATGGACAATAATGAAGTGTAAATTTGGATGCGGCAATTATAACAGAAGCAATTGTTGTCCGCCTAAAGCTCCTTCTTATAAGGAGACACAGCAGATAATTGATTGTTATGACAAGGCTATTCTCATACAGTGCAAGATGGATTTGGCTTCCACTACTAAAATTGCAGTGGAAATTGAAAAAAATATTTTTTTATCAGGTTATTATAAGGCATTTGGTTTTGGAGCAGGCCCTTGTAAGCTGTGCGAAGAATGTGATATGGGAAATTGCAGGCATCCAGGTGAAGCAAGGCCATCTATGGAGGCCTGTGGTATAGATGTATTTGCTACGATAAAGGCAAATGGATTTCCTATAGGTGTATTAAAGAATAAAGAAAGAAAAGATCAGCTCAATTGTTATGGACTAGTTCTTATTGAATAATATGTACTGAAATCGTGAATATGTGCAACTATATTATTTTTTAGAAGATCAAGGAAGTGCTGTAAAGATACTTTTAAAGTAGTTTTTCAGCACTTCCTTCAAATATTTAAGATTGACTATTTACCAGGGTTTATAAACATCTGAACCCAATAGGGAGTTCCATTTTTATCTTTGGCAACTCCAACTCCAATTTCTGTAAAATTAGAATTTAATATATTTGCTCTGTGGCCTGCAGAGTTCATCCAGGCATTCATTACTTCAGAAGGAGTTTTCTGGCCATATGCTATATTTTCACCTGCTGCTGTGTAACTTATACCAAATTTTTTCATCATGTCAAAAGGCGATCCGTAAGTAGGTGAATTGTGGCTGAAATAGTTTTTGTCAATCATATCTTGGGCTTTCACTGCTGCCACTTTGGATAATTCGGTATTGGCTTTAAGTGGAGCTAGTCCATTTTTGCTTCTTTCTGCATTGACTAATTTTATAACTTCATTTGCTTCAGTGCTTATATTAGAAGATTGTCCACTATTTTGTACCGGTTTTGCAGATGAAGTATTTTGATTTGTGTTGGCAGAAGCCTTATTGGAATTTGTCTGCACCTTGGTAGTACAAGTGTTTTTATTCCCAATTGACTTTTCTGAAGTAAAAATTTTCAAATTACTGAGCTGAGGATAATTAGCTAGTACATTTTTTGACAGAGCCTGTTGATTTACTGAATTAGGACATGTACTTTCAGCTGCTTTTGCTACAGCAGGTGTAATAGCTGGTATAGTTCCAGCAATAACCATTGCTGCGATTATCGATTTGACTTTTTTATTCATAAAATGAACCCCCAAAAATTTTGACTTGAAAAAATTATATTGATTTCATATTTGAAAATTTCAATATAATTTCAATTTAAGTTTTTAATATATTAAAAAACTTATTTTAGAGTATAAATAATAAATATGAATATTGTGTCAATGTTTTGTAAATACAATAAAAACATTTCAAATAATTGTAAAAACATTTTGGTAATAAAGGTTCATATTTGAATATGAGTATAAATTTAGATGTAAATCAGTCATTTTTGTGCTCGGCATAAAATCTATTGTAGCTTTTGAGCTCTTTTTTTAAAAGATTTGGTGTATCAAGTTTATATGGGCAATGATCCTTACAATGGCCACATTCTATGCAGTTATTTATTAGATCCATTTTTCCCTTGAATTCATCTTTCATGAAATCTTTGTAGGGAGCTCTTTTTAGGAAGAGAGATATCCTGGCACATGTGGGGATCTCAATTCCTGCAGGACATGGGAGACAGTATCCGCATCCCCGGCAGAAGTCTCCAGCTAGTTCCAAACGATCTTTCTTGATGATGGACCACATGGATTCGTCCAGTACCGGTGGATTTTTTTCAAGGGCAATGAATTCATCTAGTTCGGATTCCCTCTGTATGCCCCATATAGGTACTACATTATTGAACTGCCTTAAAAATGCAAATGTAGATGCAGCATTGGTTATAAGTCCTCCTGAAAGAGCTTTCATAGCAATGACGCCGATATCTCTTTTTTTACATTCACTTATGAGTTTTAAATCATCATCTGAGGACAGAGAACTCAATGGAAACTGAATGGTATCGTACAGTTCTGAATCCGCAGCTTTTAAGGCATTGCCTATTTTATGATTTGTGATTCCTAAAAATCTGGTCATGCCGCGTTTTTTAGCTTCCAGAAGACCAGCATAAAGTCCTTCGGGATCATCAGGATCAGGTAATTCATCAGGGTTATGCAGCTGAATGATGTCCACGTAATCTGTCTTTAAATTTTTCAGACTTGTTTCTAAATGCTTTAGCAGGGTTTTTTTATCTTTTGCATGACTCTTTGTAGATATTATGATATTTTTTCGTACATCAGAAAGTGAGTAGCCTATTTTTTCCTCACTATCTGAATACATTCTTGCAGTGTCGAAAAAGTTTATTCCATTGTCATAGGCTTTACGCAAAATTTTTTTAGCATCTTCAAAGGAAACCCTCTGTATGGGCAGTGCTCCAAAGCCGCTTCTTGTTACCATCAAATTTGTTTTTCCCAATCTTATTTTATCCATAAAAACACCTCCAAATATATTTATTATAGCTTAAGATCAGCAGATTGTAATTATTAATGTATAATGTATTTAATATTTTGACTTTATGTATTATAATTGTTAAATTGGATAAAAAACCGCACATGTGCAATATTTTAAAAGTATGTAGGAGGGACAAGATGGAATACACATTGATTGCCACATCCACATTTGGACTGGAATCTGTAGTTGCCGGGGAGCTAAAAACTCTTGGATATGAGGATTTGAAAATTGAAAATGGAAGAGTTATTTTTCAAGGAGATGAGATTGATATAGTCACCTGTAATCTATGGCTTAGAACTGCAGAAAGGGTTCTTATAAGAATGGCGGAATTTAAAGCGGAGAGCTTTGAAGAACTTTTTCAGGGTGCACTTTCCGTGAATTGGGGGAGCTTAATGCCAGAGGATGCATTTATGCATGTGACAGGAAAATCTATAAAATCAAAGCTGCACAGTATACCTGACTGTCAGTCCATAGTTAAAAGAGCTGTAGTTGAATCCATGAAAAATAAATATGGAATAGAAAGATTTGAGGAAACTGGGGCTGAGTATAGGATAGAAGTTGGCATTTTAAAGGATATGGTTACCTTGACTGTGGACACTTCCGGTGAGGGGCTGCATAAAAGGGGATACAGAAAAAATTCAGGAGAAGCACCTATCAAGGAGACTTTGGCGGCAGCTATGGTGCTGCTTAGTAGGTGGAATCCCAGCAGGATATTGGCAGATCCCATGTGTGGCTCCGGAACTATTGCAATTGAGGCAGCATTAATTGGAAAAAACATAGCTCCAGGATTAAATAGAAATTTTGTTTCAGAACAATGGGATATAATTCCGCAGCATATATGGAGGGATTTAAGAGAATTTGCAGTAAATTCTATAAACGGTAGGGAGTTCAAAATTTTGGCATCGGATATAGATGGAAGAGTGATTAGAACTGCCATGGGAAATGCCAAAAAAGCAGGAGTGCAGGACTACATAACATTTCAAAAAATACCGGTACAGAAGTTCAGCTCAAAGAAGAGCTGTGGATTTATAATAAGCAATCCGCCTTACGGGGAAAGACTAGGGGAGCTTAAAGAAGTAGAAAAACTTTATCAGGATATGGGGAGAGTATTTTCAAGACTTAAAGGTTGGAATTATTTTATAATAACTGCTCACGAAAAATTTGAGAAACATTTTGGAAAAAAATCTGACAAGAACAGAAAACTTTATAATGGTAGGTTAAAATGCTATTATTATCAGTATTTTAATTTTGAATGAGGGAAGCTGATGGAATTATTTTAACTTCCCCGGTTCATTATTCAGTTATGGCGAGAAGTTTGATTTTAACATGCAGGATTAGTTTGCTATTAGATTTTCATCTAATGCATCGATGTATTTATGTAGTATCCTTTTAAGGTCTAATATATCTTTCATCTCATAGTATCCTGACTTTTTATAAATATAATTTATGGCACTTATAGCTCCAGATGCAAAAGCTTTTCTGGAAAAGGATTCATGACTTATTTTTATCTGATCATCATCACCAACTATGAGTACCTCATGTTTCCCTATCACACCTCCGGCTCTTACACCGTTGACAGGAATATCTTTATTGAATACTCCAGATGATTGAAGTCCATGTTCTATTTCTTTAGAAAGTTTTATGGCAGTTCCTGATGGAATATCTTTTTTGGTTTTATGGTGAAGTTCCAGAACTTGAAAATCATAGTTATTTAATATGGATGCTGCAATATTAGACAATAACATAACCACATTAACACCTAAAGTAATATTGGGAGCATAAACTATACCGTTATCGAATTTGTAAGTCATATTTTTAAGCTTGTCAATACTTTCTTCAGAAAATCCTGTTGTCCCTATGACCATATTTACTTTCATTTTAGACAGTGCTAAAGCGTTTTTCATTGTTGCTGAAGGGGTTGAAAAATCTACAACTACATCAGGTTTGCTTTCGAAGATTGAAGCTTCCAGCTTATCTGAAGTTGAAATTTTTACGTTGGTTCTATCATTTTTTAATAGATCTCCTAATTTCATCCCTTCTTTTCTACTATTAGGGCTGCAAATTGCGCATACGATTTCCATATTGTCCTGTTCTAGGATTTGATTTGCTATATGTTTTCCTGTCCTGCCAATACCTATTAATGCTACTTTGATCATATAAATTACCTCCTTGACTAATATTATCTTCACTTTTTTACCGGTATTATTATAATGTAGAAACTTTTACATTAATATAAACAACTTTATTATATCATACAAGTTGTTTGTTGTCATTATTATCAAATATATCCTTTACTTGAAAATTAGATTATTCTAAAGTTCAGGTGAAGAAAAGCATTCCTTATCGGTAAACTCCATCTGAACCTAAGAATCACTTTATCAAATTTTGTTCTTTTAAGAATTCATGAGCAACGGTCTCCGGCTTCTGTCCCAGGCTATCCACTTTATAATTTAATTCCATCATGGTTTTGTCATCTATTTTTCCGCCTAATCTGTTTAAAATCTCCTTAAGTTCGGGATGCTTTTCTAAGGTTTCTTCTCTGATTACAGGGGCGGCATAATAGGGTGGAAATACTTTTTTGTCATCAGTTAAAACTTTTAAATTAAATTGTTTAAGCAGTCCATCTGTGGAAAAGGCATCAATTACATCAGCTTTTTTTTGATTTAATGCAGTGTATCTGAGTCCTCCATCTACACTGTTGATTTCTTTGAAATTGATACCATATACATTTTGAAGAGGTTTTAAAGTATCTGCTCTTCCTGAAGTGAACTCCATAGTACAGCTCAATCTTAAGTTGTTACTTATTTTTGCAAGGTCGGATATAGTGTTTAAATTGTATTTATTGGAGGTATCCTGAGATACTGCCAGTGCGTAGGTGTTATTAAATCCAATTGGATTTAGCCATTTTATCTTAAAGTTTTTACTGTAATAATCTTTTACGGTATTGTATGCTTTGTCGGGATCATTTATTAGACTGTGTTTCATTATATCCATGAGTCCAGTACCTGTATATTCAATACTTACATCTACGTTTCCGGATTTCATTGCACCCATCACTACATTTGTTCCTCCCAGATTAGGCCTGTAATCTACTTTAATGTTACTGTTTTTTTCAATAAGTTCCCCAACCATGTCTACTAATATGATCTGTTCAGTGAAGTTTTTCCCGCCAACAACTATCTTATTTTTTGTATTATTATAATAGAATGCGGATGCTGATATTATTAAAATGCAGAGTACAATTGCTGCAGCTCTCTTATATTTTAGTGGCACTTTCCTCTTTTTCCTTTTAGCTGTTGACTTTTCTGTTGCTGATTTTTCAATTTTGCCAATAATAAAATCAATTGCTAGTGCTAGTATACATGCGGGTATTGCTCCTGCAAGTATCATGTAGTTATTGACGCTTTGAACTCCCGTAAATACCATATATCCAAGTCCACCTGCACCTACAAATGCAGCTATGGTCATAAGTCCAACTGCGGTAACTGCAGATATCCTTATACCTGCCATTATTACTGGAAGCGCAAGGGGAAGTTTTACAATTTTCAGTATTTGTGATTCAGTCATACCCATTCCCTCGGCAGCTTCTAGTATATTGGGATTTATACCTGACAGTCCGGTATAAGTATTTTTTATAATGGGAAGAAGTGAATATAAAATTACCATTACAATGGCAGGTTTGCTTCCAATGCCTATGACGGGAATTAGAAATCCCAGTAATGCCAAACTTGGAATTGCCTGTATTACATTTGCAATACCTATTACAAGGGAAGACAGTCTTTTGTCTTTTTCTATAAGTATTCCCAAAGGTACACCTATTAATATAGCTATAACCACCGATAACAAAGTCAACTCGATATGCTGGAGAAAAAGGTTTAATATATCGCCTGTCCTGCCTGCAATGAAATTATAAAAACCTATAATCGAATTCATTAAATCTCCTCCTCTGCATCTAAAAATTGAGCACTTAATACTGTTATGAGGCTGCTTCTGGTAATAAGTCCTGCTAATGCACCCTTTTTGGTTAAAACAGGTACATATCCTATGTTATTGTCACTTATTTCCTGAAGTACATCCACTATGCTGTCTTCTTCATATACTGTAAATATATTTTTCTCCATTATATTTTTTAATTTCAATGTTTTGTCCATACCTTTTCGTATATCTTTTAGGGTTACAATTCCAATGAGAGTTAGATTTTTATCCACTATCATAAGGCTGTCTACATTGTTTGTTCTCATTATTTCTACTGCTTGTACTATAGTTCTTTCCGCATTGGTTACTACAGGGTTGGTTATCATTATGTCTTTTGCCTTTATAAATTCTGGTTTATTCCAAATTCTATTTTTGCCTATAAATTCTTCTACAAAACCATGGGAGGGGTTTTTCAATATTTTTTCGGGAGTATCAAATTGGAGTATATTTCCATCTTTCATTATACATATTTTATTTCCCAGTTTTATTGCTTCATCCATGTCGTGGGTTACGAATACTATGGTCTTTTTTAATTCCTGCTGGAGGTTAAATAGCTCATCCTGAAGCTGGCTTTTGCTTATAGGATCAAGTGCACTAAAAGGCTCATCCATAAGTACTATATCTGGATTCATGGCAAATGCTCTAGCTACACCTATTCTCTGTTGTTGTCCTCCACTTAATTCATTTGGATATCTGTTTAAAAATTCGCCTGGATTCATTCCTATCATTTCCAGAAGTTCTTCAGTTCTGTCTTCTATCTTTTTTTCAGGCCATTTTTGAAGCCTTGGTATCAATGTTATATTCTCCTGTATGGTCATATGGGGAAAAAGGCCGACTTGTTGGATTACGTACCCAATTTTTCTTCTAAGCTCTATACTGTTCTCTTCTTTGATATTTTTATTATTTACAAAAATATCACCGGAAGTTGGTTTTATAAGCTTATTTATCATTTTGAGTGTAGTTGTCTTTCCACAGCCGCTGGGGCCGATGAGTACTACTAGTTCTCCTTTATGAATTTTTAAATTTATGTTGTTCAATACTACTTTACCCTTAAAAGATTTAGTTATATTTTTAAATTCTATCATAACGGGTGTCCTCCATTTCATTTAGCCAATTTTTGACATTAATGTAGCGCAAATTGACAAAGTAACAATTTAATAATAGCATAAAAGTTGTTACTTGTCATTAATAGTTTATTTATTCATATTCTGTATAAGTAAATTTTTAGATTGTATTTACATGATAAGAATAATAATCTATACTATTTATTGATTTAATGAAATATATTAAGGGGAGGTTTATTTTAGGTAATTATATCTAAAAAAAATTTAAAATGTCAGTAGAATCAGAATGTGTGGTAAAACCTATATATCAAAAAATAGCTATAGACATAGCAAATAGAATAATAATTGGAGATTTCTCAGTAGG
Organism: Clostridium aromativorans; assembly: GCF_020908015.1. Taxonomy (NCBI): domain Bacteria; kingdom Bacillati; phylum Bacillota; class Clostridia; order Eubacteriales; family Clostridiaceae; genus Clostridium; species Clostridium aromativorans. The sequence continues at coordinate 20,098 of NZ_JAJJPB010000023.1, read as the reverse complement.
GGATAAGCTTCATGGGAGATCATCTCTTTCAAGTCATTATAATGTTTCACCTGAAACTATCAGGAGGGCCATTATTCTTTTAAATGATATGGATATAGTTGAGGTGATAAAAGGCAGTGGAATTATTATAAAATCTGTAGATAATTGTTTGAAATTCATAGAAAAATTTAGAGATATAGATTTTCTAAATTTATCAAAAAAAGAAATATTGGATTTATTTGTGGAGAAAAGTAAATTGGAGAAAAAAATTAAGGAAAAGATAGATGAATTTACGGATTACTCTAATAGATTTATTAATTCTAATCCCTTCATACCCTTTGAGTTCAAAGTATATAAAGGACTTAAAGTTATTGGTAAAACTATATCTGAGAGCAAATTTTGGCAAAATACAAGTGCTACCATAATAGGTATTAGAAGAGGAAAAAATTTGATTATTTCTCCAGGACCCTGTGCTGTATTTCAGGAAGGTGATATTTTATTGGCTATAGGTGAAGAAAGCAGTTATTATAAAATTAAAAAATTTCTCTATGGAGACAAATAAATAGATGATTGAAATTAAAGCAGGATAAGGTACAGTATTTTAATGTGATTTTAATCTCAATAATATATAATCTCAATATAAGTATTATTATAACTGATGTTTGAGGTGATTTTTTGAAAAACTATAAGATACTCATAATTGAAGATGAAAAAAAGATGTCCATGTTTATGCAAATGGAACTTAATCATGAAGGTTATGCTACTGATGCTGAATACAATGGAAGAGAAGGACTGAAGAAGATACAGAGAGGTAATTATGATCTAGTGCTTTTGGATGTAATGCTTCCGGGGTTAAATGGAATGGAGGTTTGCAGAAGAGTGAGGCAGTTTTCCAGGATCCCAATTATAATGATAACTGCTAAGGATGATGTGATGGATAAAGTAATGGGACTGGATATAGGGGCAAATGATTATATTACAAAACCCTTTGCTATAGAAGAACTTCTGGCCAGGATACGTGTCATAAGAAGAAATAATGATAAAAAATCAGAAGATTATAAATATGAAGTGGATGATCTTGTAATGAATACTAAAACTCACGAAGTCACAAGAAATGGAAAGCATATTGAACTTACAAAAAAAGAATATGATCTTTTAGAGATTCTTTTAGTCAACAAAAATGTAGTCCTAACAAGAGATCAGTTGATAGAAAAAATCTGGGGCTATGATTATTTCAATGACACAAATGTAGTCAGTGTATTTATAAGGTACCTTAGAAGTAAAATTGATGATGGATTTGAGAATAAGTTAATCACAACTATAAGAGGAGTTGGATATGCGATAAAGGGAGAATAGACTATGAACTTGTGTATTATAAAAAATGCAAAGATATCTGTCAAATTAACTGGAATATTTGCTTTGATGTTTTCAGTGATGCTTGCAGTATCCAATGCCTATATATTACATGGAGTAGAGCACTATATGTATATGCAGACAGCTAAACGTCTGGAAGATGTAAATCAAATAATACTTGACAGATTAAAACTGAAACAGCTCTCAAGTAGTGAATTATTTTCTGATATATTGCCTAATGAAAATATATTTATAAAGATAATGGATAAAAATGGGAAAATAATAAATGTATCAGATAAGTTTGACTATCATTTAAAGATTTCTGAACCCTATGGGAAAATAAAACATGTAGAAAAACATGAAAAGCATCTTACCTATTTGAATACAAAAATATTAGATAAGAATTATGGGATTTTGTATATGCAGATAATTAAAGATATGGACAATGAATATGATTTTTTGAAAATATTGTTTTTCTTCATGGCCGCGGCAGATCTATTCGGAATAGCCTTATCCATCTTGTTAGGGTATATAATAAGTAAAAAAATGCTGAATCCAATTGACAATATCACAAAAACTGCCGATGAAATAAGCATTAACAATTTAAAAGAAAGAATAAATATACAGGGGCCTAACGATGAACTTAAAAGGCTGGCAACCACACTGAATAACATGATTGATAGACTTCAAACATCTTTTAGCAAACAGACACAATTTGTTTCGGATGCATCTCATGAACTCAGAACACCTATAGCAATAATTCAGGGATATGCTAATCTTTTAGACAGATGGGGAAAAAATGACAGAGAAGCTCTTGATAAATCTATTGAAGCCATTAAATCTGAATCACATAGCATGGGAGAATTGGTAGAAAAATTGCTCTTTTTAGCCCGTAATGATAATAAGTCGCAGAAGGTAGAAAAAAATGTTTTCTATCTCAATGAATTGATAGATGAGGTTACTGAAGAGACTAGAATGATAGATAAAAAACATATAATATCAAATATCAATAATGAAAATGTACAGGCTATTGCAGATTATAAACTTATAAAGCAATTAATTAGGATAATTGTAGACAACAGTATAAAATTTACCAAGGAGCATGGGAAAATAGATATAAGTTCCGTTAAGTTTGGCAAATATATCAACATATCAATAAGTGACACGGGTATAGGAATTCCAGAAAATGAAATTCCCAAAATATTTGACAGGTTTTATTGCGTAGATAAATCCAGATCCAAGGATATTGGCGGAAGCGGGTTAGGGCTGTCTATAGCCAAGCAAATTGTGGATGTCTACAATGGAACTGTGGATATTAAAAGCACGGTGGGAAAAGGTACCAGAATAACTGTGAGTCTGGATATTATAGAGAATTAATCTTTTTTTAATCCTTTTTTAATTTTAGATGCGTAACATAGTGGTATCAAAATAGGAAGGTGATTAAAAAAATGAAAGAAATAGTAAACAGTCCCTCTAGATTTATAGTTGAACTAGAACCAATTAATTAAATCTGTCATACAATCTTGTTATAATTTCTGTAGAGATAAATGATACTATGGGAACTGTAAAGATTATTGTCATGCTCCCTGTGAGCCCCTGGATGATTTCAAGGCTTACCATGTCCATGTTGATGAGCTGGTTATAGCTTAAATTGTAGGAATAAATTATTATAAGCATACTTAGGGAAGCTCCGGCAAAAGCCAGAATGAGAGTATTTGCCATGGTTCCCATCATGTCTTTTCCGACATTCAATCCTGAGTTAAACAATTCTCTTCTGCTGATCTTAGGATTTGATATATATATTTCCTGTATGGAAGATGCTATGGATATGCTGATGTCCATTACAGCTCCCAGGGAGGCTATTAGAATTCCTGCAGTTAGAAGACCATACACCTTCATGCCGGATACATTTGAGATCATGTTGAGACTTTCCACCTGTGTCAGATTCAGGCCTGTCAAATGGGCAAAGTATCCGAAAATAACTTCAATTATCCCTGCAATTATAACTCCCGACATTGTTCCAAGTATGGCAGACAGTGTCTTGGTACTTCTGCCGTTTAGCAGGAAAAGAGAAACACAGGTGGTTATGACTATTATGAGGATTGCGGATAAAACCGGTGAGTATCCTCTGTAAAGCATGGGAATGAACAGAAATATAACACAGCATAGAGTAAAAATAAGTCCCAGTACTGACCTGAATCCTTTTTTCCCGCCTACTATGCACAGCAGGGCAAAAAATATAAAGATAAATGCATATTGTACAGGAGCTCTGTAATAGTTATATACTGTTATGCTGTATGATCCACTTCCAGAAGTAGCTATGTCCACTATAACCTTCATATTTTGTTTCAAATATACATTGTGGGTGTCGCTTAAATAATTTGTAACATTTTTAATTTCACCTTTATGTTCTCCCGAGAGAATTTTTAATTTTACCTGCTGGCTGCCAAAATATATGTTTTTGGATTCGTTGAATTGTTTTAGAGAATTATTTTTTATTTCCAGCACTTGGGCTTTTTCATATTTTACATTGGCCTTACCCTTTTGAATGTTATAAGTTACAGGATGGCTTACATTGAAGTTATATAAAAAAGCGCCAAATAGAAATGTGGCTGTTATAAAAAGCAATATCTTAGATATTCTTGAAGAATTTCTCATGCCTGCCCCTCCATAAGTTTTTAGTCATTCACTTATTATATTGCTCTATTGAAACAAGTTCATAAAGATTGTGTAAAGTTTAAGTTAAGTATGTGAATGTTATGATTATTTTACATTGAATTTACATAAATGTGACGGATAGAAAAAATATATACTGCTAATATAAAAATGAATGGCATGGATTGAATTTATTCTGGCCATCACAATGACATATCTAAAAGGGGGAGTTTCATGAAACAGTATCTAAAAAAGACCGCATTATTTGTACTCTGTTGCTCGTTCGCATTTTCAGGTATTGCCATACCAATGTCGGTTAATGCAGATACAGACACGAATGCTGCGGCAAGTCAATCAATTACAGCAGGGGGAGAGACCTCTGCAAATATCAAGGATATAACTTTTGCGCCAGGTAAAGATGCATCACAGGTTAATTTCACATGGTATTCCAATAAAGATACATCGGACCCTGAGGTACAGGTTGCGCTTAAATCCGATATGACCGGAAACGAGTTTCCGGAGAGTAAAGCTCAAACCTTCAAAGGTGAAAAATCCAATGGAAATGACGGCTATTCTTCCAATAAGGTTACAGTTACAGATTTACAGCCATCTAAAGAATATGTATATCGTGTAGGTGACGGTACTACCTGGAGTTCTGCCAATAATTATACCACCCAGGATATATCAAAGGGTTTCAATTTTCTGTTGGCGGGAGATCCACAGATTGGCGCAGGCGGTGATATAGACAAGGATACGACAGGATGGGTAGATACAGTTAAAAAGGCAACAGATAAATTTTCCAGCAGCAGTTTTATATTGTCTGTAGGAGATCAGGTTAACAACGGAAAGGAGCTCAATGGTCAGACAAATGAACTTGAATATGACGGATTTTTCAAGCCAGATCAGTTAAAAAATATCCCTGTTGCTGCAATTACCGGAAATCATGAGGGATATGGAGTAGGTCATACTACACATTTCAATTATCCAAATGAATCTGATAAATACGGTATTTTTACAAATAACGGATATGAGTCTGATAATAGTAATGGAACAACTGGTAATGACTATTACTTTGTATATGGAAATACGCTTTTCCTGATGCTCAACAGCAATGATATAAATGCAGAGGATCATAAAGCTTTCATGCAGGAGGCCATAGCTGCAAATCCAGATGTTAAGTGGAAAATAGTAAGCATGCACCATTCCATATACAGTTCTGCAAATCATGAGACAGATGCTGATATAGCGGCTAGAAGGGTAACGCATCCAGAAGTATTTCAGGAACTTGGAATAGATGTAGTTTTAGATGGGCATGATCACTGCTATACAAGATCCTATCAGATGGTAGACGGACAGGCAGTAAGCGGAAAAGATGACACCAGTGTCACTGATCCAAATGGTGTGCTCTATATAACTACAAACTCAGCTAGTGGAAGTAAGTACTATGAGATTCAGGAACCAAACTACAACAACTATTTTGAAGCAAAAAAAGAGCAGGATAAAGTTCCTACATTCTCCAATGTAAGTGTAACGGATAAGAATTTTACCATTACCACATACAGGACTGATACTATGGCTCCTATAGACAGCTATACTATAAATAAAACCACTTCTCATAAAAATGTATCAAGATTGGCAGGGCAGAACAGGTATGAAACTGCAGCTAAAATATCTCAGAATAACTGGAACGAAGCAGATACGGCAGTGTTGGTTTCAGGCCAGTCCTATGCAGATGCGCTGAGTGCAGCTCCTTTTGCAAAGTTAAAAAATGCACCGATACTTTTGACATCAAGTAATACTCTGGATTCCAATACTAAATCAGAGCTTTCAAGATTAAAAGTAAGAACGGTTTATATAATCGGAGGCACTGGGGTGGTATCCAGTTCAATAGAGAGTTCCCTGAGAAATATGAAAATGGTGGTTAAAAGGATAAGCGGAAATGACAGATATGCCACTTCACTGGAAGTTGCAAAACAGATAAAAAGTCCAAAGCAGGTATTCGTAGCTTCAGGAGCAGGATTTGCAGATGGACTATCCGTATCTTCCTATGCATCATTATCAGGGAGTCCAATAATTCTAACAGATGGCAAACAGTTGAGCAGTGACATACTTAAGTATGTAAAAGACAATTCAAGTACACCTTATGTAATTGGCGGAAACGGTGTTGTAGATGACAGCGTGGTTAGCAGCCTTGGAGCTGTAAGAATATCTGGTTCCGACAGGTATTCCACAAATCTTGCAATACTTAATAAATTCAATGATAAGTATGATTTGTCAAATATCTACCTGGCATCAGGCAGTGATTTTGCAGATGCACTTTCGGGATCTGCAGTAGCAGGAGAGAAGAGTGCTCCAGTAGTGTTGATTGGAAAATCTGATCTAAGCGGTGCTAAAAATTACATCCAGGGAAAATTGAGTGGTGTGGGTCAAATTACCATTCTTGGAGGAGAAGCATCTGTCTCACAAGTTACTGTTAATAAACTCTTACAATAATGAGAAGATAAATAACCAATAAAGTTACGGAAAAAGGAGTATCACTTTATTACAGAATACATCCTGTACCGTAACTTCTTTTTTGTCCCTATCTAAATTTTGATATTTAAACTCTAAGCTTTTAACATGGACTGCTGCATTAAGTATTATTAACATAAGATTATCATGCAATTAACAAAAAGACTATATAATTTCATTAGAAATAAAATGCATGAGGTGAAGTATATGGAATCAAAAGATGAAATTGAATTACAAAAAATATTGGATACCAAAAACATCACTACAGTATTTCAACCTATTGTATCCTTAAAGGATGCTTCTATAGTGGGATATGAAGCGCTTAGCAGGGGACCTGAAAATTCAACCCTGCATTTGCCTGTGAAACTTTTTCATGCAGCAGAAGTTTTTAATAAAATATGGGAATTGGAACTGCTGTGCAGGAAAAAAGCCATTGAAAGGGCAAACAAGATAGATAAAAATAAGCTTTTATTCATAAATGTAGATCCAAAGATATTTAAAGATGAAAGATTTAAAAGTGGATTTACTAGAGATTTTTTGGGAAAGCACAATATGTCTCCAGATGTAATTATATTTGAAATCACGGAGAAAACAGCCATAGAGGATTATAAGGATTTTAAAAGAGCAGTGGATAACTATGTGGATCAAGGTTATAAAATTGCAATAGACGATATGGGTACTGGTTATTCCGGGCTTAAAACCCTTATGGAGACGAAGCCGCATTACATTAAAATTGATATTTCTTTTATAAGGGATATAGACAAAGACAATTTTAAGCAGGAACTGGTGAAAACATTTGTAACACTGGGACAGTCCACAAATATGAATATCATAGCCGAGGGAATTGAGACAGAAAGCGAACTTGCAAAATTAATAGAACTTGGTGTCTGCTCGGGACAAGGATATTTTCTACAGAGACCGTCGGGAACTTTTCTCGATATTTCCGAAGATATAAAAACAACCATAGTGAAATACAACAAAATGAAGACCAACAGGTTTCAATTCGAAAAAAATTGTATCGGTGATATAGCAAAACAAAATCCCGATTTCCAATCCACGACTCAAGCCAAAGAGGTAAAAAAATTTTTTGACACTTGTAATATAACAGGAGTGTGCATTACGAATGGGGGATATCCTATAGGGCTTATGATGCAGCATGATCTGGACTATGTACTTGCCACGCAGTATGGCATTTCGGTATTTCTTAAGCGTCCTGTATCTTTGATAATGGATTCTGATCCTACTGTAGTGGACTATAACACGTCAATAAGCGATGTATCGAAAATTGCCATGGCAAGAGACTACAAAAAAATATATGATTATGTAATAGTTACAAAAGAAGGGAAATATTATGGAATTGTCACTATAAAGGATTTGCTTGAATATACTTTAGAATTTGAAAAAAAGCATGCTAAAAATCTCAACCCGTTGACGGGCCTTCCTGGAAATAAAATTATAAATAAGGTTATTGATAATATAATACATTCTCACAGTGATTTCTTTGTTATTTATGCAGATTTAAATAATTTTAAGACATACAATGATACCTATGGCTTTGAAAATGGAGATAAAGTGTTAAAACTAACTGCAGAAATTATAGAAAAACAGGTAAAAAAATACTCAGTATATAATGGATTTGTAGGACACATAGGAGGAGATGATTTTGTATGTGTAATTGAAAATGATATTGAAAAAGGACGTAAATTGTGTGAAAAAATAATTTCGCAGTTTGATGCAAAAATACTTGATTTCTTCAATGAAAAAGACAAAAAAAACGGATATATTGAATCTTTTGACAGAAAAGGCAATAAGGATGTTTTTCCTCTTACGTCCATAGCCCTCGGATGCATGTATGGAAATTTCAGCAAACTTAAAAAAGTTGATGATATTGGAGTGTACATGAGTAAAATCAAAAAAAAGGCCAAGAAAAGTAAAAACAGCAATTATGTTATCTATAATATCAATTTAAATGAATAGTTTGGGGGAAATACCATGAGAAAAGTGGTTTCAAAAATTTTACATATATTTACTAGGATAAAGGAAAGAATAATATGTTATTTAAAGAAAAAAATAAATATTGTTCCAAAAATGAAAATAGGCAGTACCTTGAAGAAAAAAATAAATGCTGTTCCAAAAATGAAAATGGGCAGTGCAAAAATAATTAGTATTCTGAAGAAAAAAATAAATTGTTTTTCAAAAATAAGAATAAACAGCGTCGTTGTTAAAGTTATTCTTCAAATTGGAATACTGGTAATATTTATCTGCGGATTTTTTGGAATACTGTCTTATTATACTTTTTATGCGGCTATGGAGAAAAACATAAATTCTTCACTGCAAGATAAAGCACAGGAATCCTCCAAACTTTTAAGCTCAATTTTGCAGCAGCAAGTTCGTTCCATGACGGAGATAGCTTCTAGGAATGAAATAGAATCCATGAACCCAGGGATTCAGCTTCCAATTTTACAGAAAAGGGCATCCAAACTTGGATATTCAAGTCTCTGTGCTATGGATTTGAGTGGCATGGCTTACATGCAAACCGGAGGAAAAACTAAAATAGATCTGGAAAGTGTGGATTCGGCATATTTGAAAAAGGCCATTCAAGGTACTCCTGCCATTGATGGACCTTATTTTAATGTAGATGGAGAGGAAATAATATCAGTGGCAGTTCCGATAAAGGACAGTAAGGATAAAATTAAAGGCGTATTGTTTTCAAATATAAGCACTTCGGAGTTGAATAAGTTTGTTCAAAGTATGAGAGTTGGAAAAAGCGGGTACTGTTTTATAATAAATAAAGATGGTACTAAAGTTGCACATAAAAATTTGACTCTGGTATTAAATAAGGACAATACCATAAAGAATTCTCTAAAGGACAGTTCACTTAAGGAACTTTCCGACATTGAAAAAAATATGATACAGGGTAAAAGTGGCTCGGGTTATTACAGACAGAAGGGAGAAGAGATGCTGCTTGCCTATGCTCCTATATCCGGAGTGAACTGGTATCTCGGGCTTGTGATTGATAAAAATGAAATAATGAGTTCTGTAAACGCCCTTAAGTACAGGATGGCAGCAGCTACGTTTATATTCATACTGGCTGGGATTTTTGTAGGAATTATAATAGCACGTCAGATAAAAAAACCTCTGTCAAATATAAGGGAATATGCTGGTGAACTCTCGAATTTTAACCTCAGTTATAAAATAGATATTAAAAGTAAAGATGAGTTTGGGCAGACCGTAGTTGATTTGAATTCAGCTCTTAAAAATATAAAGAATATGATAGAATATGCTAAAGATGAGGGCCTTGCAGCGCTAAATTCCAGCAATTATGTAAATCATATGTTTCAAGAATCAGAATGGGAAATTAAAATAATATCTGATAAAACCAGTGAGATAACATCCAACATGCAGGGAGTTATGAATTCCATCAAAGAGGTTGAAGAAAGCATATTTTCAATAAAAAACAAGATAGAAAATACTGTAAATGAAGCAAATTCAGGACTTAATTTAGCCGATAATATAAACAAAAAAGCTGTAAGCATGGGAGATGATATAGAAAATTCAGCCCATAATATAGAAAAATACTACGAGGATTCCAGTGAAAAATTGAAAGAATCCTTTGAAACTATAAAGGTGGTAAAAAATATTTCAAAAATGCTGAATGAGATGAAAGATGTTTCTAAGAAAACCAATATACTTGCCCTAAATGCACTTATTGAGGCTTCCCATGCAGGAAAATATGGAAGCGGATTTATGGTGGTAGCAAAAGAAGTAAAAAAACTTGCAAATAAATGTTCAGATATGGCAGATAACATGCAAAATGATATAAAGAGTATAATTATGGCAGTGGGTATACTGGTGGATTCCTCACGGGATGTACTTGGCTTCGTGGAGAAGAAAGTCATGACAGACTACATTAAAGTGGTAGATATAAGCAAAGAATACCAAAATGACGGCATTAAGATGACTGGTGTCATAAAAAAATTTTATGGACTTATGGAGGATATAAATAGATCACAGCAGGATCTTTCCAATATAATAGAGAAGATAGGTGCATCTGTAGATAAATGTACAGATGCAGTGTCAAATATATCCAGCAGTATGAATTCTATAAAGGAAAAAGATGCGGATATAGCTTTAAATACGGATAAGAATGCGAAAGAAGCGGAAAAGCTTATGAATATTGTAGGACAGTTTAAAATATAATACGATTTATAAAGACAGCCCTTTTGCACGTTTCATAAGCGTATTTTTGACTTCTTCTATGTCTTTTATATTGCTTTTTGTCATCAATAAGTAGATAAAGGCTGAAGGGAGCAGGAACAGCTGCAGCAGAGACAAAGTGATTATGTAATTTGCAGGTTCGCCGATTTTTATATGAGAAAGTATAATTCCGACACCTGCATTTCCTATAGTTCTCCCGAGGCCATTGGCTAAATTGGCTAAGCTAAAAGCAGTACCTCTGTGTTCCGGAAGGTTCACATCAGTTATCAGGGCCAGCCAGTTTGGCGTGTTGGCAGATTGCAGTGCACTTGCAAGGAAAGATAAAACAAATATTATGGATATCCAGGGATTTATCACTATTTCCTTCAATAATGATATGAGTATTGGTAGAGGTGCACTGCTTTGTATCAGTTCAAGCCTGTTCATGGGAAGTATAAAAACTGCTATGTAAAATGGTATCATGGCAAATACAAAATATGATGTAAGAGCAGCTCTCCCTCTGTGCGTTTTATTCTGAAGTATATCACCTATGTGGCCAAATAAAGGAGATGCCAAACCTCCTAATTGAAATATGGCAAAAAGGTATCCTGCAGCGATAATTGAAACTTTTAGGTTGTAACCCTGCTGCTGAATTTTTGAAATATATAGAGTAGGAAGCCATATTAGAGTCCCTGTAGCGATATTCATAAAGAATGCCTGCATAAACAGGAAAATATTACTTCGCTTTGATATAATCTGAGATAAATGGCTTAATTCAATATTATAATTGTATGTGCAGCCTCTTTCAGCGAGTGTTTGTAGTTCGGGTTCTGCTTGGCCTACAGTAGGTTCTTTTATAAAGAAATATAGTATAATAAGTAGAAAACCTATAATGCTTACGACTTCAAAGGGTTTTCTCCAACTTGTAAAAGGAGCCATCAGAGAAGCCATTAGTGCTCCTGCTATTCCACCAAATCCCTGAGCCATGCCCCAAAGACTTAACAACATGCCTCTGTATTTATTGGGAATATAGTCAGTTAAAATGCTGAATCCGATTGATGCTATACATCCAAGCCCTATGCCGGTGAAAATCTGAAGAATAAGAAGCTGAAGATAATTGACACAGAGTGATGTTAGAAATATTGAAATTGACCAGATAATAGTGCCTACAATGACGAGGAGTTTTCTACTGAATTTACTTGTAAGGTAGCCCCATAGAATCGATGAAAGGGATGTGACCAAGATATTGACGGCTGAAACAATTCCCAGGGAGGAAATCTGCACGTTCATACTTTTTGAGATAGAAGAAAAAAGTGGAGGGAATAGTCCTATTACTACATTGTCGAAAGCCGCTAATATTATAAATATAAAAACAGTATAAATTGCCTTTATGTTATTGATGTTCATGAAATCCACAGCTCCTTTATTTTTTATGTCCTATCTATTGTAATCTATTTTTTAGCTTAATATTAAGATTTAATAAAATTTTAACTAATTCTTAATGTTGTTTTAGATTTAATTGTGTAATATATTAAAATAGAGTAGTAATTGTATTTATATTATAATAAATTAACTGATAAGAGGGACTGATTATGATTAATAGTATACTTGTTATTTCATCTGATTTTACAGGACATGGGCATAAAAGCATAGCGGAATCTTTATGCGAAAAATTTTCATACAACAAAAATGTCAAAATTCATATTGTAGATGGATTTTCCCTTGGCGGGACCACGTTATTAAATGTGGCCAAAGCATATGGCCCTATAACTAGAAAATCAGAAAATTTGTGGGAACTTATATGGGATATATCATCTGTCAAACCGTATCTCATCAATGAGATTATTGAGCTAAAGATAAAAGATAGGTTTTTGGATTTGTTAAAAGAGACAAGACCGGATTTGATTTTAACTATACATCCGAATTTTAATGGTTCTATCTTAAATATACTTAGAAAATATCATGTTACAATACCTTTTGTTACGCTTATTGCAGATTTAGTAAGTATAACCCCTCTATGGGCAGATCCAAGGGCAGATTACATAATAAGCCCTACACGGGAGGCAAAATATAAATGCATGAAATTTGGTGTTCCTGAAGAGAAAATAAAAGTTTTGGGTTTCCCAGTGCGCTCGAGGTTTTGCAATCATACTTATAATTTTAAAAAAGATATCAATTATAATGGCAAGGAACCATTTAGATGTATTATAATGAGCGGCGGCGAGGGTGTTGGCAATATGAAAAAAATAGCTGAAATTCTGTTGGAAAATTTTAATTGTACAGTAAAAATTGTAGCAGGCAGGAATAAGGCTCTTGAGAACAAACTTGAAAAAGCACTTGCCCATAAATATGGTGATAGAGTTGAGATATATGGATTTACGGAAAATATACAGGATTTAATGCAGAGTTCTGATATCGCGTTTATGAGGGGAAGTCCTAATGTAATCATGGAAGCGGTAGCCTGCAATGTGCCTTTAATAATAACAGGTGCTCTGCCGGGACAGGAAGAGGGCAATCCCAGATTTGTTGAAAAACATAATCTTGGAATAGTGTGTGCGGATACAGATAAAATAAAAGATGCTGTAACTGATTTAATTGCAAATAATTCGCAAGAGCTAATTAAAATCAAAAGATTCCAGAGAATTTATACTAACCCAGATGCGGCAGAGGACATTGTAAATTTTATTTTAAGTATAAAAAGTAATTTTGATGAAGTCACAGAAAAAGATGCAGACTTTTTAATCTCCAAAATAAATATGTAAGCGGCATTAAAAAATTTTATTTGAAATATAATTCTTTTTTAATTATATTTTAACCTTGTGCGTGTAATATATTATTTTGTAGAAGAGTACATTTACAGGTTTTATATAATAAAAGGAGATAAAAAGTATGAATTTTATGGTGAATTTAATTGACATTATGCTGCATCTTGATAAGTATTTAAATATCATAATACAAAATTATGGGATGTTGACATATGGTATAATATTTGCAGTTATATTTTGTGAAACAGGTTTAGTGGTCACACCTTTTTTACCGGGAGATTCCATTATTTTTGCAGCGGGAGCACTTGCTTCAGAAAATATGCTGGAGATATTTACTTTGTTTATCGTATTTTTTTTAGCTGCGGTAATAGGCGATACTGCCAACTATTACATAGGTAAAAAAATTGGAAGTGGTATTTTAAGAAGGGAGAATATGAAATTTATCAATAAGGAGCATATTCATAAGGCACACAGGTTTTATGAAAAATATGGTCCTATGGCTATAGTGCTGGGAAGATTTATCCCTATAATAAGAACTTTTGTACCTTTTGTAGCGGGAATTGGTGAAATGGGATATTTAAAATTTATAACTTATAATATGCTTGGAGGGTTCCTGTGGGTGTCCCTGTTTTTAGGGGGAGGGTACTTTTTTGGAAGTCTACCTTTTATAAAACATAATTTTTCCTATGTAATAATTGCCATTATAATAATATCGCTTATTCCGGCAGTTACTGTATTTTTAAAAGAAAGAAAAAAAGATCAAAATAGAAATAACGCTGCCAGCACAGAAGTCTAATATTTAGGTATATGGATATTTTCAGTAAAAGATGTTTGAATTTAAAATTTGTAACTATTATTTTAAATATATAATAATATATAAGTATAGTTTACAAATTAGGAGTGAAAAAATGAATTATTGTCCATATACTTTTAAGTGCTGCTTTATGAGGCATGCAGCAAATTTGCCAAACGGTATTGATGAGAGACCTTATACCTATCCGGGCAATTTACCTGAAGCGATTAATTTGATAAGAGAGGCTGTATCTGGAGAAAGGGAAGATGAACTCTTCTATGACTACCTGATAAAAAATTCTCCTAATGAAGAATCCAGAAACATTATAGTGGGAATCAGGGATAACGAGAGTAAGCACAATAGGATGTTTAGGCAAATTTATCACGATCTGACCGGTGAAAATATATCTGAACTTCAAAATGAAGAAATGCAATATCCTGAACACTTTTGTGACGGCGTAAAAAGGGCACTATATGGAGAGCTAGCAGCAGTTGAAAGGTACAGAAAAATATTATTTGCAATGCAGAGTAGAATTCACATAAATATGCTGACTGAAATTATTACAGATGAAATAAGGCATGCGAATTTTTATAATTTTTTGTACTCGATGAATAGGTGCTTTAGGATGTAACTGACTGCTGAGTGTCAAATTTAATATGGAATATTTTAAAAAGTAGTTTTTCTGGTTTTAAAACTGGGGAACTATTTTTTTAGTCCTAAAAATAGAAATTATTGTTAGAATTAGCTGTAGTTCAGTTATAATGGAACTGTAAAATGGTTTATTGATATAATTGGAATTATAATTAAGAGAAAATGTAAGGGGGTATTTCAAGTGGAATTGTGGGATATATATGATAACAAAGGGCATAAAACAGGTTTGATGAAAAAACGCACTGATATCTTAAGCAGAGGACAGTATCATCTGGCAGCTGAAGTCTGGATAATAAATGATAAATTTGAAATATTGATTCAGAAAAGGTCTGATAATAAGAAGATCCTTCCTAATATTTGGACATTGACAACAGGATGCATGGTCAGCGGAGAGAATACAGTGGATGGATCTATAAGAGAAGTAGAAGAAGAATTGGGAATATGTATTAAAAAAGATGACTTGAATTTTATCAGAAGAATATTTCAGGGTAATATTATTTGGGATATTTATTTTGTATACATGAATATTGAACTATCCAAATTAGCTCTTCAGAAGGAAGAAGTCAGTGATGTAAAGTTTGTATCAGCGGGAGAGTTTAAAGATATGCTTTTGTGTGGAGAGATATTCAAATATGATGAAATCTACGACATTTTATCTAGGGTCTGACCCCTTACCATTTTCTGTAAGGGGGTCAGACCCCGTTGAAAAATAGTTTTAATGCTGTAATTTTACAGACTTCTGTCTGTTGCTATTACTGGTTATCTTGCTTTGATTTTTTTCTCTAATTTTATTATTACATGACTCTTTTTTAATTCGATTTTTTACAACTTTTACTGAGCGCTTTTTTACATTTTTATTATTTACTACAGCAGGTTTTGATGCAGATGGATTTGTTACAGCCGTACCCAATGTTTTATTAGTTATTGTATTTTTAGTTACAGCTGTTTTAGTTACAGGGGTGTTTGTTTTGTTTGGTTTTTTAATTACATTAAGTTTTAAATTTTTCCTTTTCTGTATTTTTGATTCTTTTATTAATTTGCCTACACTTATCTTAGAAACTTCTTTCTTTGTTTGAACAGCTTTTACAAAATTCTGTTTTTCTGTATCCAGCGCCTGTTGTTTTTGTCCCAATAAATCTTCAGCAGCTTTAATTGCTGTTTCGTCTCCTGATTTTTTTGCTTTCTCGAGAGCTATTTTAGCCTCATTGTATTGCTTTTTAGCATTAATATAGAGTACACGTTCTTTTTTGACAGCTAATATGGCATTTCTTTTTGCTGTCTGTATTTCTATGATCTTTGCTAGTACGGTTTTTGCATTACCGCTAACCTTATTCTGAAGTTTAGTCAATATATACAGGGATTTTTTTTCTTTAATTATAATTTTATCTTCCACATATTCTAGATTTTTTAGTTTATCTTGATTATATGTATTTTTATTATTATTTAGTGTATCCTCAATTTTACTTTCAGCTCTATCCATATAGTTTTTGTAATCATCGATAGCTGTATTTGCAAGACTCTGATTGTTTTTGTCTACCATAATTTCACTTTCACCTAACTTTTCTTCAGCTATATCTGATAATGTACTTGCTTTTGCACTATCTGAAAAAGACAATGTAATCTGTATAGCATCTATAACTTTATCTGCCGGGTATAAGATGCTGTCCGGCGTTATACCGGCTTGATCTTTTAGAGATATTGGTTCAGAAGCAAATGTTACATTCGTTATACCCAGTGCCATCACTGCGCTTGCTGCTAAAATCATTAATTTTTTCATATTGTTCATCCTTTCTAAATGCATAAAAGTTTAATTCTTGTTTTCATTTTAATTAAGCTTGATCGATCACTAAAATATACGATATCTCTATTATATTTTGAGGGGGTTACGAAATAATTTGCGCTACACCCCCTAAAGTTCTCATTTATTTCGTATAATATAATATATGAGGTGATTTCATGCAGAATATTAATCACTTAATTCGTAAAAATAAAAGCCAGTTTATTAATGAAAATAAAAATTTTATATATAAATGTACCTACTCTATTTCAAAAAAATATCTTCAATGGGAAAATGACGATGAACTCAGCATTGCATTAATTGCCTTCAACAAGGCCTGTGATAACTATACAGAATGTAAAGGAAATTTTTATACATATGCAAAAATTATAATCAAAAATGCACTGATCGACTATTTTAGAAAAAATAAAAATTTACCATTGCTTACTTTTGATAATGACCAATATGATATGGAAAAATTGGATAATAGTAGTGCTATAGACAGTTTTGAGATAGAAAGGGAAAATAAAAATAGAGCGGACGAAATTATTGAGTTTAGCAAAGAGCTCGCAAAATATAAAATTAAGTTCAATAACCTTGTAAATAGCAGTCCAAAACATAAGGATACAAGAAATAGTGCCTTAGGAATTGCCTTGAAAATATGCAACAATGATGAAATCAGCAGTTACATTTTACATAACAGGAGGCTTCCTATTAAGAAAATATGTGCATATACTGGATTTAACAGAAAATTTGTCGATAAGTGGAGAAAATATATTATTGCTCTATTTATATTATTTAATAGTGAAAAATTTATTTATATAAAGTCTTATTTAAATATAAAAGTAGGTGAAAGCAATGAATAAAAGAGAAGGTGTAGTAATAAGTATAGATGGTAAGTGTGCTAATTTGCTTACTCCTTACGGCGAATTTATTAAAGTGGACTGCAATGGTAAAAAACCTAATATTGGTGAAGAATTTATGGGAAATCAAATTGTACATAGATTTTATCCTTTTAGTGCAAGAAAAATACTAGCTGCAGCGTGTATAATGTTTGTATTAATTATAAGTGGTGGAGCTAAAGCTTATTACAGTCCGTCAGCTACAGTTCTGGTAAATATAAACCCCGATATTGAGTTAAAAGTAAATTTTTTAAACAGAATTATTTCTTTTAAAGCATTGAATGATGACGGGAGTAAAATATTGAGTCAGATTAAGATAGATAATGTGAATATCAATGATGGTTTGAAGATAATAATTGATCAATCCAAAAAAGATAAGTTTATTGATGAGGAGTATATAAAGACAAAAACTATTTCTATTGATATAAATGGTAAAAACGTAAATATTTCTAAATTCAAATCAAATATGGAAACCTCTGATTTGAAGGTTAAAATTCAGTCCAACGGTAGTACAATTTTAAATAAAAATTCAAATGGAGGATCAAATAAGAGTACGAATGGAAATTCAAATAAGGGTCCAAATAAAAATGTAAAAAGTACTGACAATATGATAAATAATAGATATTTGAATAGTGAAAGTAATTATAAAAAGCCAAATAATAATAGCTTTCAATGGAAAAATAGTACTAATAGCAGTCATAATTCTATTTCAAATAGATATAACAGCAAAAGAAAATCTTATTCAAAACAGCTGCAGCATCCAGGTGTAAATAAGATTAAAACAAATCGAAGTTCAATCAAAAATATTAACAATAGGAAAGTTAAAGAAAGTGGACATAAGAATGGTTCCAATAAAAGTGGTTCATCTAAGCGAAATTCAAGTATGAGGTAAAACAGGTGAAAAAAGCTGTAACTCTCTCATTTTGTTATATTTGATAGATATTTTGTATAATATTTATGAAAATAAAAGCAAGTAGGACAAGTACTATTTGCTTTTATTTTTATCTGCGAATTAACAGAAATTTTAAAATATTTTTCAATCCTCTTTATTTATACTATGTATTTTTGGTATATAAAATTAAATAATAGTTGTATATTATAATAGTTGTATGATATAATTATTGTAAGAGGTGATTATATATGAATAATGTAAGTAAACCAAAACAATTAAGAGAAATGATTAGAACACTTGAGAGAAAGCTTGGGATATTGAGTGAAAGTGAGCTTGCCTGTTGTAGAATAACAATGGCTCAATGTCATGCTTTAGTGGAGATAGGACGTGCAAAAAGTATTTCATTGAATGAACTGGCTCAATTACTAGATCTTAAAAATAGTACCATGAGCAGAACTGTAAACAATCTTGTTACTGGGGGTTTGGCAAGGAGGGATATTGATTTCCAGGATAGAAGATATGTAACTATATCACTTACTGAAAGTGGTATAAAAATGTTTAAAGACATTGAGGAAGGAATGAATCTGTATTTTGAAAAAATTTATGATTCTATAACAGTAGATAAACAAGAACAGGTAATAGAAAGTATAAAAATGCTTGTTGAGGCTATTGGCAAAAATGAATGTTGTTAATAATAAAATGAAGGGAGAATGATATAAATGGAATCTGATATAAAAAATAAGGTAAAAAAATATTATGGTGGTATTGCAAAGAGAGTCAATAGTAGAATAGGAAATAATTGTTGTTCGACGTCTTCCTGCTGCAGCGGTGTAAGCAGATCTTCACTTATCTATAAAGGAGAAAATTTGAATGATTTACCAAAAGAGGCTGTGGAGGCATCTTTGGGTTGTGCAAACCCATTACTATTTGCAGAATTGAAGAATGGTGAAACTGTACTTGATCTGGGAAGTGGCGGTGGCATTAACGTATTTATGTCTTCGAAATATGTTGGACAGACTGGAAAAGTTTATGGACTGGATATGACTGATGAAATGTTGGAGCTTGCTAATAAAAACAAAGAAAAAATGGGTGTAACGAATGTTACATTTTTAAAAGGCTTTATTGAGGATATACCACTTCAAAAAGAGACTATAGATGTCATCATATCGAATTGTGTGATAAATCTTTGTGAAAGTAAGGAAAAAGCTCTGTCTGAGGCATATAGAGTATTAAAAAAAGGTGGAAGGCTGGCAATTGCAGATATTGTTGTTCTTAAAGATGTACCAGAAAATATAAGGCATAGCATGGAAATGTGGGTAGGGTGCATTGCAGGTGCCTTGTCGGTTAAAAAATATGAGGAAATACTTAAAAAAGTTGGATTTAAAGATATTGAAATAACACCAGTAAATATATACACCAGAGATGTTATAGAGGATATTGCAAAACAGAAAAATTTGGGTGACACGTATAGTAAAATAGATGCGGCGGTTGTTGATGGGGCCTTTGCAGGGGCACATGTAAAAGCGTATAAATTTTAACAAAAAGGGCGTAATTCTCCTATCTTCTATAAGTGGGAGATGAATAGTCCTTGTTATTTTAGGTTCGATGCCTAAAATAATAACT
>NZ_JAJJPB010000022.1:0-59556 GCF_020908015.1 Clostridium aromativorans | reverse complement strand
CTTTATCTGGGGCTGCTCAATAGCTTCTCTCATATCAAGTACAGGTCCACAGGGAAGTCCTGCACTATCAAAAAGCTCTTCTATATATTTTCTCTTTTTGGTAGACGCCCACTTTCTTATAACATTTTGTAAATCTCCCACATAATTTTTACATCTCAGATCATTAGTCTTAAATTTTGGATTCTCTAAAAGTTCTCTGTGTCCTATGGTTTCACAAAATATATTAAACAACTTATCATTACCTACTCCAATAGCTACATATCCATCCTCTGCCTTAAAAATATCAAAAGGTGCAATAGAAGGATCTATATTCCCCTGTCTCTGAGGTATTTCACCTCCGACAGTGTAGTTAACAATTCCATTCTCAAGCAAACTGAAAATAGTGTCAAGCATGGCAACATCAATCTGCTGTCCCTTGCCTGTCTTTTCTCTTGAATAAAGTGCCATTAAAACCCCTAAACACAAAAATACTCCTGTTACATTATCTGCAATTGAGGGTCCAACCTTAGTTGGTGGTCCATCAGGAAATCCTGTCATATTTACCATTCCACCCATTGATTGTGCTACTATATCATAGCAAGGTCTATTTGAAAGCGGTCCTGTCTGCCCGAAACCAGAACTAGAGCCATATATGATTCGTGGATTTATTTTTTTAAGCGTGTCATAATCTACTTTTAATTTTTTTGCCACCCCACCTCTATAATTTTCGATAACAACATCTGCATCTTTCACCAGATCATAAAACATTTTAAGGGCCTCTTCATTCTTCAAATTCAGAGTTATTCCTTTTTTATTTCTATTTACAAAAGCAAAAAAACCGCTTTCACCACTTTTTTTATCAAAAGGCCCCCAAGTCCTGCATTGATCTCCACGGGGAGATTCAATTTTTAAAACCTGAGCCCCATGATCTGCCAACATCATTCCACAAAAAGGTCCGTTATAAGCATGGCACAATTCCAGTACCTTAATTCCATCAAGAGCTTTAGTCATTTTTATCCTTCCTTCTAAAATGATTTAAAATTTATAGGTTCACGGTTTGCCTTATAAAGGCAAATCGTGATTTTTTTACACGTATTATATATTATCAATCTAATTTAGAGGGCTTATCTTGAGGTCCTCTCTGAAATTCTTTCTCATACAAAACTACAGATTTTCATTATTCTCTTTATTCTCCTTGCTTTCCTTTCCAGCTGCTGAAAAAAGTAAACTTCCAGATTTATCACATGCAAGACCTAAAAATATTCCAATTAATATCGAAGGAATAATGTAAAGATTTCCTCCTGCAGCAAAGGTTGAAAAAGATCCGAAGAAAGCTCCAGGTATATAAGATAATATTTTTATCTTGCTCTGTATACACATAAGAAAAGTTATCGCAGTAGTTAGAAGTACAAAAACAGCTGTAGAATCAAATATACTACATAGTTTTATTGATATAAGCGCATATAAGGCTCCTGTCATAGTAGTGCAGATACAGGATTTTACAGCTTCTTTGCCTTTCTCAGGATTTGCAAAATAAGATGTACAGCCTGCAAATCCTCCCCATACCAATAAGTTTGCAAATCCTGCAACTAAGCCCCACAATCCACACAACAAAGCTGTCATAAGGCTTAATGAAAATATATAACTCATTAACTCACCTCATCATTCATAACAGTGTTTAACAACTACATTATGAGATTTTCTGCCCTCTTTCCATTTTACTTCTCCTGGAAGTATACAATCTTGAACAGGACAAACATTCATGCATAAATGGCAGCCTACACAGTTATCCTTTATAGTAGGTTTTCTTTTTTCACTATCCCAGTCTATAGCTTGATGTGATCCATCAGAGCAGGAAATATAGCATCTTCCACATCCAATACATTTATTCTCATCTATATGTGGCACTATCTGAAAATCACGATCCAATTCTTCCGCAGGGATTATCTTTGGAATAGCATTTCCAACTAATTCCGAAAGACTCTTTATACCTCTTTCCTCCATGAAATATCCAAGACCGCTTATCATATCTTCAACAATTCTGTAACCATACTGCATTACTGATGTAGTAACCTGTACATTTTCACAGCCCAAAAGTATAAACTCCAGTGCATCTCTCCAAGTTTCAATTCCTCCAATACCCGATACCGCTATATGTCTTATTTCACTATCCTGCTTTAGATTTGCTATAAATCTCAGAGCTATAGGTTTTATAGCTGCACCAGAATATCCGGATATAGAAGATTTTCCATCTACTACAGGCATTCCGGTATAATTTTCAAGGTCTATGTTTGTAATCGATTTCACTGTATTGATAGCAGAAATTCCTTTAGCCCCAGCTTTTACTGCTGCCCTTGCAGGTATCTCCATTGAGGTTATATTAGGT
The DNA here is from genome assembly GCF_020908015.1 of Clostridium aromativorans. Lineage (NCBI taxonomy): Bacteria > Bacillati > Bacillota > Clostridia > Eubacteriales > Clostridiaceae > Clostridium > Clostridium aromativorans. The sequence continues at coordinate 57,191 of NZ_JAJJPB010000022.1, read as the reverse complement.
GTCATTTTAGCTATAACAGGAATTTTTGTACTCTCTACTACAGCCTTCGTATATTTATATACCAAATCAGGATTTGTGCCTACATCTGATCCCATAGAATGGGAAGTCATTTGTGGACATGAAAAATTGCATTCTATTAGATCTGCTCCAGCATCTGTAACATTTTTAGCCAGCGTTTTCCATTCATCGCTGTTTTCCCCCATAATACTAATTGCCATAATTTTATTAGGATACTTTTTTTTGAGTTTTCTTATATCCTCACAATTTTCTTCCATAGACTTTTCAGATATCTGCTCCATATTTTTAAAACCTGTCCATGCAGAAGTATTTCCGTTTATATCAAATCGTGGTGAACACTCATCTGCTATAAAAATACCAACAGTTTTGAAGAATACCCCTCCCCATCCTGCTTCAAAAGCTTTGGAAATCATTTCATAATTACCTGCAACGGGTGAAGAAGATAGGAAAAATGGATTTTCACAGTTTACTCCAAGGAAATTTATAGATAAATCTTTTTTCATGATTATCTTCCCTCCTTTTTAGAGACGTCGAAATATTCAATAATTTCATTTGCTGCCTCTTTTCCTTCTTTTACAGCTTGCACCACAGTAGCTCCGCCATTTTTAAAGTCTCCTGCAATAAAAACATTTCCCCCAAACTTAGTCTCTCTAAATCCCTTTTCACAGGTCTGGCCTATAGCAAATATAATCTCATCTGCTTTTATCTTCATTTCAGAATATCCATCTCTTGATTTACACTTTAGAGCCTCTACTTTTCCATCTTTTCCGAGGATCTCTTCAGGTGCAAATTCTGTAATTATTGGTATTCCCATATCTTGAGCATACTTAAGTTCAATAATGCCTGCTGGTGCCTCCTCAATACTTCTTCTGTATACTATAGTCACCTTTCCATCTGTAAGTTGCCTTGCAGTTGTAGCACAATCCAGTGAAACATCTCCAAGCCCTATAACTACAACATTATTTCCAAGTTTTATTTTTCCTCTATTTATTCTGGCATCTTCTAAAAATTCTAGTGCTCCTTTAACTCCTTTAAGATTACTTCCTTTAATTTCTGGGATCTTTGTTTTAGAAAGACCTATTCCTATAACTACAGCATCGAATTTTTTCGAAAGCTCATTTATTTCCTTAGGTTCCACATGTCTATTAAATACAATTTCTACTCCCAGGTCTGTCAAGCACTTAATATCCTGATTCACAACTTCCTGGGGAAGTCTGGATGGAGTTATCCCATGAGATAACATACCACCAGGTATACTCTTTTCTTCAAGAATAGTAACATTGTATCCTTCAAGCGCCATCTTTGCAGCACAAGCTATTGATGCGGGTCCGGAACCTATACAAACAATTTTTTCCTTTCTGGAGGCCTTACAGGGTTCTAAAATTTTCATATCATACAGTTTCTCATATCCAATAGCAAATTTCTGCAGATCTCCTATTTGTATAGGCTTGTCTATTCCTGTACGACTGCAGGCACTTTCACATAATTTATCATAGGGACATACCATGGCACAGGTGGCACCTAAAATATTATTTTTTCTTATAGTTTCAGCGGCACCCTTGAAGTTTTTAAATCGTATGGAGCGTATAAATTTACCAGGATCCGTTTTTGCCGGGCATTCTCTGCTGCAAGGTGCATCCTCGCAGAGCATACACCTCCCCGCTTCTTCTAAAGCTGCCCTAACATTATATTCTTTCTTGTACTGTTCTTCATAATCTAATTTAACCACTTCAGTCATACTTTTCCCTCCAATTATAATAGATATCTTTTCTTAAATTACAGTGCATTTTCCTCTTCTTAAGAACTCTCCTCTTCCTTCTTTTCCTGTATATTCTCCGTCTTCTGCAATAACTTCTCCTCTTGAAAGTGTCATAACTGGATAACCGCTTAATTCAAATCCTTCAAAAGGTGTATAATCAACATTTTCATGGAGCATGTTAACTGTTACCTTCATTTTTTTATCAGGATCATAAATAAACATATCTGCATCTGATCCTACAGCTATAGTTCCCTTCTTAGGATACATTCCATATATTTTTGCAGGATTTGAAGCTGTGACTTCAACTATCTTTTCGAAACTCAATCCATTTTTAGGACCATATGTTAACATAAGTGGCATTCTAAGTTCTATTCCTGGAGCTCCATTTGGTATTTTACTGAAATCATTTATACCCAATTCTTTCTGTTTCATAAAGAATGGACAGTGGTCTGTTGATACAGTTTGCAGATCTCCTTCTCTAACAGCCCTCCATAATTCACTCCAATTGGATTTATTCCTAATAGGTGGTGACATTACATATTTTGAACCTCCAAAATTCTCTTCATGGTAACATTCCTCAGAAAGGAGCAAATACTGTGGACATGTTTCTCCCATTACCGGAAGTCCTTTGGCTCTGGCTGCCCTGATTTCCTCTACAGATTCTTTACAGCTGCTATGAACAACCATGAGAGGAGCTTTTGCTATCTCTGAAAGAACAATTGCCCTGTTAGCTGCCTCTCCTTCAATTACAGCAGGTCTTGAAAGAGGATGATATTCCGGTCCTATTTTCCCTTCTTTTAAGAATTTTTCCGTCAAATATTTTATTACATAATAGTTCTCACAGTGTACTCCTATTATAGCTCCTTCATTAGATGCAGTTTTAAGTATTTTTATCAGATCATCATCTTCAACCCTCATATTATCATATACCATAAATACCTTGTAACTACTGTATCCTGCCTGCACCATTTTAGGTATTTCTTCGAGAGTTTTACCTTTTGTATCAGTTACTGCAATATGAATTCCATAATCAATGCAAGCTTTACCATCAGCTTTTTCTCTCCATATCTTAGCTGTATTTTCCAAGGTATCTCCAATAGGCTGAATTGCATAATCTATAACAGAAGTTGTTCCACCTACAGCAGCTGCCCTTGTTCCTGTTAAAAAATTATCACTGGAGAAGGTGCCTCCAAAAGGCATATCCAAATGTGTATGTGCATCAATTCCTCCCGGGAAAACATATTTTCCCTCTGCATCAATTACCTTTTTCGCATCTGAATCTGCTATTTTTAAAGATATCTCTTCTATCTTGCCATCCTTTATTCCTATATCTCCTTTATATCTGTCAGAAGCTGTAACTATAATCCCATTTTTAATTAAGGTATCAAATTTTCCCATTTACATATCTCCCCTTTTAATAAAGTTTTACTGTGCATCTATATTTAAAATAGCATTAAGCAGTACATTAGCTCCCTTTAAACAGTTCTCAACCGGAGTGTATTCGATTTCACAATGACTATGCCCATCAATACTAGGTACAAATATCATACTTGTAGGCACTACATCTGCTGCGTATTGTGCATCATGTCCTGGGCCACTATACATTCTCTTGCTCGAATATCCAAGATCGTCTACAGCCTTCGCAACTGCTTCAACATTGTTTTTATTGAATACCACTGTGTTACGACCCCAAAGTTCTTCATAAGAAACCTCACATTTGCTAATTTCTTTCGGAATTTTATTTATTATATCAACTACTTGACTTATCACCTTAGGATCCTGATGTCTTGCATCCAAAGTAAATTTCACATCATCTGGTATTATTGTATGGATATTTGGCGAACAAGTTATTCTTCCGGTAGTGTATACCAATTTACTATCCAATTTATCTAACTCATTGTGAAGCCATATTATAGCGTTAGAAGCTGCAAATAGAGCATCCTTTCTGTAACTCATAGGAGTTGTACCTGCATGGTCTGCCTGCCCTTTAAATGAAAATTCATAATTTACCATGCCACATACACCTTCAACTATACCTATATCTTTCTTCTCTGCATCAAGTACTGGTCCTTGTTCTATATGCAATTCAAATAATGCCTTCACATTTTTAGGATCCATTCTATTTTTAATGTCACCCTTATATCCACTTGCCTCAAGTGCCTCTTTAAATGCAGTTCCTTTTGTATCTTTAGATTGAAGCATTTTCTCTTTCTCAAATTTTCCTGTTATAACGCCTGATGACATCATTGCAGGATCAAAACGAGCTCCTTCCTCATTGGTCCATACTATTACAGTTATTGGATGTCTGTGAGGTATTTTTTCAGTAGTTATTGTTTCAACAGCTTCCATAGCAGTTAAAACTCCAAGTACTCCATCATAGTTACCTCCCTGGATAACTGAGTCCAAATGAGATCCTGTCATAATCCATGGTAATTTCTCATCTCCAGGAATGGTAGCATATATATTTGCCATATCATCAGTTACAATATGAGCACCCATTTTTTTCATTCTATTGCAAAATTCAGTTCTGGCTTCAAGTGCAGCAGGTGACAAAGATAATCTTGTAATTCCACCTCTTCCAGTAGCTCCAAACGTGCTAAAAGTTTTAATTTTTTCCTCAAGCCTTTTTTCATTACATTTAAACATAATCATCTCTCCTTTAAATAATATTTATTTAATAAACAATCTATTTACAATATCTTGATATTAATCTGTGGACAGTACTCTGTGAAATATTTAAATATTTAGCCACTTCATAGAAAATCTTATATACCTTTTTCGCCCTTCTCACAATTTCCGCCTTATACCTGTCTATGATTTCATTCAAGTCATATATTCCATGTGTATAGAATTAGTCTGTTCTATAATATCAAAGTTATTCTTTTTAAAGGTCCGGTAATACTTCCCGTCAGAACTTCCTTAGGAATTATATAATTGGGAAAAGGTGCACTTATAACTAAAATCTCTAAAAGATATTCAAGTTCTCTTATGTTGCCAGGCCAAGAGTAATTATTCAATATTGTTTTTGAATATTCAGATAAATTTATCATGATATTGTATTTAATGTTAAACAAGTTTAAATAGTAATTAAGCAGTATGTCTATGTCTTCTCTCCCTAAGAGGTGGAATTTTAACTACTCCAAGGGCCAATCTGTAATACAGGTCTTCCCTGAACCTGCCTTTCTTTACTAATTGGAGCAAATCCTTATTTGTAGCTGCAATTATTCTGATATCTATTTTTTTTGGATGGATTGCTCCTACAGGAATATATGTTTTTTCTTGAACTAGCTGCAGCAATTTTGCCTGTAATGTAAAAGGAAGTTCTCCAATTTCGTCTAAAAAAGGTGTACCTAAATTAGCCTGTTCTACAATTTATAGTCACGAAAGGTTTGTTCTTCCTTAAGCTTAAGTCATATATCCTATTTGCCAGGAATGTTTTTCCTGTGCCTGATTCTCCAAGCAGCAGCAAATTTATGTCTCTAATAGATAGCTTACCTATACTAACCAGCAGTTCTTTCATTTTTTTACTTTTAAATTTTACTGAATTTACTGAGTTTATGGTATTGAAATACCCATTCTTCTTTTTTAATTTTCTGACTTTACGATTTATTGATTGAATTGTATTTTTTAGTTGAGTGGCTTCACTTATATCTCTGCAATTTTCAACTACATATATAACCTCATGGCTTTCATTAATGTTCTTCAAAAGCCCCCATTGCAATAAATTGCAATTCCTTTTCCATCCGTGATAAAGATTTCATCAAAGGAGTTTTCCAGCACATATTCAAGAAATCCATTTATTCTCTTACCTAATATAATAACACAAATCTTATAATCTGTACATTCGGTTACATACAATTTCTCCAGATCCATATACATGCTTTCAAGAAAAGTAACTTTATTTTCTGGATTCATATTTAAATATAGCGACTGTAGATAAAATAGGATTTTCTAAAACATCCACAGAACTTTCAAAAGGAGCGTCTTCAGGTTTAGTAATTACAATGTAAGATCTACACTCAATAGTTATTTCATTTTCTTTACTTTCAATTATTCTTCCGACAAATTCCATATAATCTCCCGCATGAACAGGATAAAACAGTCTTACATTCGGTACGGCCTTACATCTTCCTATATTTCCAAACTTTTTTGAAGCTATACTATCAGCCAAATCTCCCATAAGTGTTATTGATCTGGAACCATTTACAATGCCGCCGCCATAGAATTCATCCTTTGAAGACATTCTATACCTAAAAGAGTATGTCTTAATACTTTCCATGTTTTTTCCTCCCTAATTAAACATTGACTGCATATTTTACAGTTTAACTTCTCTCCAGGGGTCCCTTATAATCCCATCAGGTTGTTCTCCCCTCTGTAATTCTTTTTTCACTACTAAAATACTTGTGGCTTCAGCAATTAATTTAGGCTTCTCAAAATATGTCATAAGTTCTTTCGGCACATTGCCCTTATTTATTCTCCATGTAGGAGTTGCAATTTTATACGTCTCAAGTCTTATGGTTCTTGAAGTGTTCCCGGACTTAATTAATGTAGCTTTGAATTCCAAGTAATCTCCCAAATATACATCCTCATAAAATTCAGCATTATGATATCCAAGACAAAGGGATTCATCTCCAAAACATAGAATCATAATTTCAGTTTCTACATCTCCCCAGTAGTCAAATTGTCTGGTGACATTTATAATTCCCTGATCATTTGCAAAATCTTCAGTTGAAATTTTTTTATTTAATACAGCTGTTTCTCTCATAATTACCTCCAAAAATCTAAAATATACCTTCCTTCCTCATATCCATATTCTTATTCACTTAAATTAAACAATTTCTCATCATATTGTCATGTTGTCCTAAAAGAGAAACTGTAAAATCATGTTTCCCGAATTTCCCCATCATTTTAAACCTCATTTTATACATGGTCGATTATAAGAAATTCGGGATTTACACACTCACAAGCTAATTCTAATAAATACTAGTCTATTTTAAATGCTTTATCTTGAACCCCTCTCTGAAACTCTTTCTTAACTACCAGAGTTCCTGTTGCTCTACCACAAAGAAGTGGTTTTTCCAGCACATTTGCTGCCGATATAGCCATGTTTTCATCTCTTGTAAGTTCAATATATTTGTATGCCTCAAACTTACAAGTTCTGGAACTTTTTCCTTCTTCCTCTATCCATCCTACATATTCCATGAAATCTCCTGCATAAACAGGTGCTGTAAATTCAATATCCTTATAACCTGCAAACAAGCTTTCATCTCCATCATTTCTTATCATCAATTCTGTTCCTACATCTCCCCAGAAATCCACTATATGTGATCCATTTACTAATTCTCCTGCATAATGTGCCTCTCCTGCAGACATTCTAACTTTTAAACTTACCTTTTTACCTATCATTTTAAATCCCCCTTAAATATAAATTTTATTTAAAAATGCTTCCACTTACTACCAGTTGTTGAATTTCATTAGTTCCTTCATAAATCTGAGTTATCTTTGCATCTCTCATCATTCTTTCCACATTGTAACCTTTCATGTATCCATTCCCACCAAGCATCTGTACAGCTTCAGTTGTAACTTCCATTGCAGTATTCGTACAAGCATATTTTGCCATAGCAGCAGGAACAGTATATGATCTTCCATTATCCTTTTCATAAGCTGCTTTATATAAAAGCAGTTTCGCTTGCTCAATTTTTATTTTTAATTCTGCCATTTTAAATCCCAGATACTGATTTTTATACAAAGGCTTGCCAAACTGCTCTCTTTCCATTAAATACTTTCTTGCAATTTCAAATGCTCCTTCTGCAATTCCTATTCCTTGGGCTGCGACTCCCATTCTTCCTCCATCAAGAGCATTCATAGCTATTTTAAATCCTTTACCTTCTTCTCCTATTAAATTCTCTTTTGGTATCTTAACGTTTTCAAAGAAAACCTCTGAAACTTTTGCAGAACGTATACCCATTTTATTCTCTATTCTTCCAATTCTTATTCCTGGCGTATTCATTTCAACAATAAATGCAGATAATCCCTTAGTTTTAGCTTCCGGATTAGTAGAGGCAAATACAATACAGTAATCTGCTAAAGGCCCATTTGTAGTAAAACACTTTGATCCATTTAAAATGTAATAATCATTTTCTCTTTTTGCCTTCGTTATAACTCCTGATGCATCCGAACCTGCATTTGGCTCTGTAAGACCAAATGATCCTAGAGACTTTCCTGAAAAAACTAGAGGTAGATATTTTTTCTTCTGCATTTCTGAGCCAAAATTATTTATACAGCCTCCATACAAGGATGTACATACAGAATATGAAATTCCCATAGATGCATCAACTTTAGATATTTCCTCAATAGCAAGCACATATTCCATATATCCTGCACCAGATCCACCATATTCTTCAGCATACGGCAAACCAATTAACCCTGTCCTACCTAACTCTCTATATGCTTCTATAGGATATTCACTATTTTCATCTCTTTCTAAAACACCTGGAAGCAAATAATCTTCTGTTAGTTTTTTAACTGTATCAACGACTTGCTTTTGCTGAGCCGTTAATTCAAAGTTCATTAAAAACACCCCTTTCTAAGAATTCTTTGTTTTTAAATATGTTCATCTACATATTAGAGCAACTTATGTGCCAATCATAATTTTGTGTAATTCAAATACAGTCTTTTATATGTAGAATCAATAATAGCAATTATCCTTAAATAAAAAAGTTATTAGAAAGCAGTGTTATATTAATCTATATAAGTCAATGTTGAATTATTTATGCAACCCAATACTGAATTTTTAAGTCATAAATGAATTGTTTTATTTATAAATTAATTTTTGATAAGACCACTGATATAAAAATTACTATACATCCAATAATCATCTTTTTAGTGAATACTTCTCCTAATAAAAGTACAGACAATAACAGACCAAATACTGATTCCAGTGATATGAGTATTGATGTATGTGTATCAGAAGTATATTTTTGTGCAACATTTTGAATTGAAAATGCAATAGTAGTATTAAATATTACAAGATATAATATTCCAATAACAGCTTTATTATCTATCACGTCAATATTAGGTTCAAATATTAAGGCACTTATAAGCGTAAGTAATCCTGCAGTTACTAATTGAATGGTAGTCAATTGTATTGGATCAATATCTTTAACATAAATACCTATAAACACTATTTGAAAGGCAAACACCAAAGCATATAATAACGTTAGACCATCTCCATAAGCTATAGAAAAATCTTGTTGTAAACTTAAAAAACCAATTCCAATTAACATCATAAAACCTGCTAATATAGAATTAATAGTCGGCTTTTTTTTAGTTAATATCCATGAAATAAATGGGACCAATACAGTATATGAGGCTATTAAAAATGCTTGTTTTCCTGCTGTAGTATATTTAAGACCCACAGTCTGAAGTGTTTGTCCAACGTACAAGAATATTCCGATAATAACGCCCGCCGATATGGTTTTTCTACCTATCTTTCTTATTTTATTAAAAAATATTATCATAATAAGTAATCCAGAACACAAAAATCTAAACGATAATAGATACAATGGGGTAATACTTGATAAAGCTATTTTGGCAGCTATAAAGCCTCCTCCCCATATAACAGCAACTAATAACAGAGAAATATCTGCAATTAAAGATTTTTTCTTCATTGATAAATTTTTCATTTCTATGCTCCTTTGTCTATTACATAATAAAAAGTCTGCTATAATATATTAATAGTTATATAATATCAATTCCAATAGTTTTTCTCAATATAAGGTGCAAAATGCAATATAATACTACTTTATAAAATCTGTTTGACATGGTAAAAATTTTATGTTAGTGTATAAAAGTAATGGTGATGGAGTTCACCATAATTGCGGATGCGCTAATGACTCCTGTTTTAAATTATTAAGACAGGAGTTTAATTATTTTTTGATAAATTGTATCTTAAGTTTATACACAATAATTAAAATAATAATCAAGGAGAAAAATAAATGAGAAAGTACATTTTTATTGGATTGGGTGGTTTTTTTGGCGCAATACTAAGAAGTTTCATAAAAAATACTAATATTTTAAATCACAACACACTAATACCGTTTGATACATTATTTATAAATATTAGTGGAAGTTTTATGTTAGCTTTTATCCTTACAACAGTAATTAAATACTTAAAAATCGATGAAAATATACAGCTTGGAATTTCAACAGGATTTGTAGGAACATATACAACATTTTCTACATTATGTAAAGAAATGGTAGCCTTAATAACTAATAATTCTACTACGCCGCAATATCTTATGTTATTATCTCACTATTAATTGGTTTTACTGCTGTATACCTTGGCATATTTGCTGCAAATAAATTTAATTCAGCAATGAAGAAATTTCAAAATAAATCAGATAATGAAAAAAATATTCAAGATATAGATGATATAATTTAAATTTTAGGGGGATATAACATGAATTATTTACTAGTTGGCGCAGGTGGCATACTAGGAAGTATTACAAGATATCAACTCGGGAAAGCAATATCCGGACACACTAATACTAAATTCCCTTTTGGAACATTTATAATAAATATAACCGGCGCCATTATACTTGGTATTTTGACCTCTGCTCACCTCGGAACCAATATGTACTCCTTTCTGGGAGATGGATTTTTAGGTGCATATACAACCTTTTCCACAGCTATAGAAATTAGCAATCGCACATCCAAGTGTAAGTGAAATTATATAAAATGGATCTACAAATGCTAAAAAGTTTAAAATTTCACTTATCCTAAATCCTATAGGTCCAAAGTAAGAAAATTGCCCCAGTGCAATAGTTGAAACTATGTATAGTGCAGCAACTAAAGATATTTTCACAAGTTTACTAGTCTTATTCACTTAATTTGCCTCCAACTCCATCTAAATCTGAATCACATCTTATATCTATATCATCTAATACTTCAACTCTATCGTAATAACTTGTTTGAATTAATTTGAAAAGTTCACTTTCATAAAACTTTTCTATAAGGGAATTATTTCTCTTTACTTTTGTAGTATTTTCGCAGAATATATTTATTGTAACACGTTCAAAATAATCCAATGCTAAATATAAATCCTTTCTAAGTCCTTCTACAGTTTGATTTTCCATACCAAATAATAAGTTTACCCAATCAAAATTTTCAAAGTTGCATGCTCTTCTATTTCCAATGCCTTTATTCAATACGTTCTCCCTATATTTTATATTAAAGCTCTCAGCCCCAACTATAAATTTCAAATCTGTAGGTGCAAAATATTTTCTAAATAAATTTATATCATTTTCATACTTTACATGGCTTTCCATAATAAGTTGTTTTATGTTTTTATTCCTACATAATTTTATGAGTTCAAATATAGTTGCAACATCTAATTCACTTGCACTTCCAGAGTTCATCACTTGAAGAACTCCATATTTTCCAGTAACCTTTGAAAGTATTTCATGATTCAATTTATGATTTCGAAATGCACTTACATCTCGATCTAGATGATAATCACAAAACACACACCTTCCCCAACAACACCCGCTTCCTCTGAGAAGCACCACTTCTCTTGGCAGCCTCTTAATCACTTCTCCATATCTCTTTAATTTAGGTAAATTCTCCATATTTCCTCCCGATATTGTATGATTAAATTTTAAAATACATCAATATAAAATATATAAAACAAGACATGGAACTACCCTGATATGTAAAATAGATTTTTAACACAAAATAAAAAGGCAGTAAAATTACCACCTTTGAATTACAAAATAGACTATTTTCATAGTCAATCCATAGTTTTATTTATAGACAGGATGGTTTCGAACTGTCTTCTATGTACTTTTATGTATTATTATATATTATAAAGTCCACAAAATCAAGGTTTCTTGAGGATTATCGTTTTTTCATTTATTATTAAATACTATGAAATGTTATTAAAAATTGTATTTTATGTTTGCAAATATGTTTGCAAATTATACTTTAAATTGAAACATATATGCAAGTTTATACAATAATATGTTATAAAAATAAAAACTCCAACTTAAATTTAGGTTGGAGCTTTTATCATATAATATTAATCTATCTTATCTTTATAATCATCATTTCCATCTCTGTATTAACGTCAAGTCCTCCTGTATTTATAATTTTTTTATCCAGATCATTGCAAATCTCCAAATTATAAGCAAGATCTTGAATTTGATATTTCTTTGCAATACTACAGAGTCTCTTACAAAAATATTGGTTCAACTTGTACTCTTTTGCTATATCACTATAATTTTTATTAGCCATCATCCCTGATTTACAGTATATTAGCCTGTTATATTGTTTCTCAATACTTCTTATAATCTGAACAGGCTGCAACCCGCTATCGAGTAAAACATTTATAATGCGCAGTTCATCAATTTTTCTGTTTTCCGATACGGCATTTAAAAGATCCAGAATATCATCATCATCCAGTGAACAAAAAACATCTTTCACTTTTTCTATAGATATAGTATCCATAAACTTAAGCTTATCCAGATCATTGATAAACATATCCAGATTTGAACTGCTATTTATCATGAAGTCAATTATCTTATTATTTATATTCAATTTATTGTCCTTACAAAACGATTTTAATATTTTCTTCTTTTCCAGAGTATCATCTGAATCCATGATAAGTTCCATACCCTGTTTCTGCAGTTCCTTCATCCTTCTGCTGATTTTTTCTCTTTTGTCCCTCTTGTAGACATACAAAACTAAGATTGTAAAATTAGGAAGGCTCTTGACATATTTCTTTAAACATTTAAATATACCCAGCTTGTCTTTGTAATCATCATAGAGGAAATCCGCTTTTATAACGATTACCCTTTTTTTGCCCATCAAAGGCAGTGTCTCGCACTTTGATATTATTTCTTCAGGTTTTACCAAGGATTTAATATCTATTTCTGAAATATTTAGTGGTTCCACTCCCTTTTTGACAGAATTCAACTTCTTTAAAATACTGTATTCGGATTTTGAATACAGTATAATTTTGTTGTCCATTAACATTTCCCTCCATTGTCACATATAATAATCTTTAAATCGCTTATTCCTGAAAACTGTTTATATCCTTTTTCGAGCCATGTATATCCTTCTTCAAGTATGTTTTTTTCTTTCAAAGTGGCAGGTACAATTTTTATTTCCATAACTTTATTTATAAACATCTTGGACTTTTCAAACGTATCTCCCAATGCCTTATACTGTGGTAACTTCTTGAAATTTTCTACCATCTGTTTTTTCGCAAAAGTAATTTTTTTAACCTTTTCTTCAAAATCCACTTCATTGTAATTAGTATTCTCCACACCTTTATTAGATTTTCCTTCAGCAGGTTTTCCAACAAAACTACCTGCCTTTATAACCGCTAGTTCAAGTGAAGTTCTATCCTTCGAATCTATTTTTTGAAAAAGCTCTATAGTATTAATAACTTCCCCTTTAGTAACTTTCAAATTAGACAGCCTTGTAATATCAGTGTCAGTCATGGGAATAACAGAATTGGCTTCACTGCCCATAACCTTACTCATTAGAATATGCCTGAGAAACCTCATAAAATCTTTGATAAATACATTGAAATCAATACCTTGATTATCTAAATAATTTATCAGCTCAAGACTTGCAGGGATATTTCTTTGAAAAATATACGAAGAAAGCTTGAACATATTTTCATTACCTGAAACACCCAATAACTCGGATACCTCTTTATAAGACACATTATTTAAATCCTTGACCTGATCTAAAATACTTACTGCATCTCTCATTCCTCCGTCAGATACTTTAGAAATCAATACTAAACTTTTATCATCTACCTTTATAGATGACTTTTCCGAAATATATTTAAGCCTTTTATAAATATCTTCTATACTTACCCTTCTAAAATTAAACCTCTGGCATCTCGATAAAATAGTAGCAGGGAGCTTTTGCGGATCTGTAGTTGCCAGTATGAATATTGTATTTTGGGGAGGTTCCTCAAGAGTCTTTAAAAAGGCATTGACAGCCTCCTGTGTTAGCATGTGTACCTCGTCCAGGATAATAACTCTAAATTTTGCTTCCGTAGTTGGATAATTAAGTGAAGATATGATATTTCTCATGTCCTCTATTCTTCTTTTAGAAGCCGCATCCATCTCAATTACATCAATACAGTTTCCATCCTCTATTTTTTTGCACATTTCACATGTACCACAAGGTTCACCATCTTTAGGATTCAAACAATTTACAGCTTTGGCCAGAACTTTGGCTGTAGTAGTTTTTCCCGTACCCCTGGTGCCAGAAAAAAGATATGCATGTGAAACATTCTTTTTTACAACCTGGTTCCTTATTATTTCAGTTATATGCCCCTGTCCTACTATATCACTAAATCTTTTGGGCCTAAATTCATTGTATAACATAATACATTCCACCTTTCCTTTTTTATAAACAAAAAACAGCCAAAATTTTATCAGCTGCTTTTGTTGAATACTTTTATATTTTCTTATTTAGATTTTCGCAAAGTTTATTATATTCCTTTGAAGTAGTTTCTCTCAGTTCTCTAGTTATTGTATAAAGCATATGAGCTCTTAGCCTATCCAATCTATCTGCTGATCTGAATAATTCCAATATATATTTGTCCAGTTCTTGGACACCATCAAGATATCCGTTAATATAGCTACACAATGCTATTTTTGATATGTTTTCTTCATTAGCAGGATATGGTTCCTTTATAATAAGTAAAGAGTTAATATTCATATTTCATTCCACCTTTCTTTATTTTTAGCCTTATATGGCCCAAACAAATTGTTACCTCAAAGGTATTGACCAAATTATTTCTCACTTTTAATATGTGGTAAAAACTAAAGCATAAATTGTTTTTTATAAAAAATAAAGAATTCCGGCAATACAATTAGTACCGCCAGAATTTTTCATTTCAAGTTCAATTTTAGAAAAAGTTTATTAGTCTGTTTATACTGTAGTATACTTATTTGCTGAATCATCTGCATTTTTCTTCTCAATTTTAATTGTAAGATCTGCAGCATCCAAATATTTAAGAAAGTTTCTTAAAGTTGGGGAATTACCATCTTTCTCAATTCTAGATATTACCTGTTGCTTTAACCCTGATCGTTCGGCAATTTTGTTTTGAGATATTCCCATCTCTTTTCTTTTTTGTACTACTTCTTTTATAAGTTTAAACTCCCGATCTGCTTGGATATAGGCATTTTTAAAATCTTTATCCTCTTCCATTCTCTTTTTTATTTCTTCTCTTACATTTACTTTTTTAAATGGCATATTTAACACCTCCTATTACACAAATTTTTTATTGAGATATCTGCCCAGTTCTTTAGCTCTTTTTATTGCTCTATTAAGTTCAACTTTTTCAGCTTTCCCTTTTTGTTTTTTACAGGCATGAAGTATATAAAAATTATCTTTATCAGCTATAACATACATAAATCTATCTTTATAATTAAATTTTATTTCCCAAAGTTTGTTTTTAAGCTGCCGTGTGATTAATAAATTGAGAGCACTTAGTCCTTCATCTTCAAGTAGCTGTTTTATTCTGTATCCTTCTGCACTTTCATCGCAAGGTAAATTATCCAAGTATTCATTTATTAGATCTTTTCCTCCATTTGTTTCATAGTCCCATACATTCATGTTTAGTATTATTCCCTTCTTGTAAGGCATATATACAACAAAAATATTGTATTTTATAATATGATTATACACCATTTTTGTTGTATTTTAAATAATCTTTTACCTTTTATATAGATCTTATAACTGATTTTTAAAATTTCCCATTATTTAAGCTAAGTTATAATGGCTTACATTTTATTTACATTTATCAATCTTACTGGTAATACAATCCCTGTATAATTATCACTGTCTTTCTTCTTTATAACTACTGGAGATACATTGTTTGAAAAGTCAAATTCCAGTTCATCATCTTCCTGGGATAATAACACATCAGAAATATATTTTGAATTGAATGCAATTTTTAGCTCTGAGCCCTGAAAGTCTTTCACTTTAATCTCTTCCTCTACTCTTCCAATGGAAGATTTGGCCAACAAATCAAGATTACCATCTTTTGTAAATGACAATTTTACAAGCTTGTTTTCTCCCGTAAGTATAGCTGCAGCCCTGCTCAAAACAGATGCCAGATCCATTCTGTCTATTGTGCACACAGTATCGCTATTTTCAGGAATTATTTTTTCCCACTTTATATAGCTGCCTTCCAATGGAACACTGCTTATAAAAACTTCATTAAATGCAAATTCAATTATGCCTTTTGAAATTTTTACATTAACATTCTGCTCGTCATTTTCCAGTATCCTCTGAAGTTCTAATGCTGACTTCTGTGGAACTATAAAAGATACATTTTCATCACAATCTACAGGGAGACTACTTACGCACATCCTATATCCATCCAGAGCAACAAGAGTCAATTTCCCATTTTTAACTTCAAAAAATACTCCGGTAAGTACAGGTCTTGTTTCATCATGTGCAACTGCAAAAATGACCTCTTTTAAGGCTTTTTTGAATTCCTCTGATATTACGTTTACCTCTACTTTACTTTTAATTGGCTTTATAACAGGAAAAGCATTTATATCCATAGATACAATATTGGATTGAGACTTTCCTGAAACTATGGACACCGAGTTATCTTTTTCTTCTGATTTTATAAGCAATTCCTGGTTTGGGAGGGCTTTTACATACGATAATAAGAATTTTGAATTTACCAAAATGGCTCCATTTTCAAAATCCATGCATGTAAAAGCTGCTTTAATTGTAGTTATAAGATCTGTACACATAAGCGTTACTTTGCCATCTTTTACTTCTAATAGAACTCCATCCAGATTTTCATTCAAATTTGTCTTTGTACAAGCTCTAACAACCTTTTCCAACGCATCTTGAAAAATTCCTTTTGTCGTCCTAAATAACATAATACATTCCACCTTTCATTTTTTTATAAACAAAAAACAGCCAAAATTTTATCAGCTGCTTTTGTTGAATACTTTTATATTTTCTTATTTAGATTTTCGCAAAGTTTATTATATTCCTTTGAAGTAGTTTCTCTCAGTTCTCTAGTTATTGTATACAGCATATGAGCTCTTAGCCTATCCAATCTATCTGCTGATCTGAATAATTTCAATATATATTTGTCCAGTTCATTGACACCATCAAGGTATCCATCAATATAACTGCACAATACTATTTGAGATATTCTTCCTTCCTTCGTAAGAGATGGCTCTTTTATAAGCAGTAATGAGTTTATATCCACAATACACTCCACCTTTCATTATTTTTTAACCTTGTATAGTCAAAACCAAACGTTACCCATATAAGAGCATTTGCAAATTTCCTTTATATATTTAATATGTGGTAAAAACTAGAGTTTCAACTTATTTGTATAAAAAATTCCGGAGACACACCTAATCATCTCCAGAACTTTTATAATTCAATACACATACTTTCTAACCTACAATATGCTTAAGATAATCATCTATGCCTTTATACGAAGGATTCCACGTACATACTCTTATATCACTGAATCCTTCTGATTTCAGATATTGTATCAGCTTTACCTGATTTTCCATGACTTGTGAATTATCAAACCTATCCATATCATAAGCTACAAAAATCCGTTCTGCTTTCATTTTCTTTAAAATTTCCGCACAACCATTATAAGAGTTTACTCCTGGAACTGCCAGAAATGTTGTATCTGATAGAATTCCAGCTACTGTTGCCTTTAATGCTCCCTCGGTAATAGCCACTTTTTTGCCGGAATGTTTTGAATTCCAATAAACGTGGAAAAAACCTTGAGCAGAACATCCCCTGTCCATGTAGCCTGATGAAAACCATGGATATTTCTTCTTGATTTTTTCGCCGTTTTTTCTTATCTGACATCCCTGTATTCTGCCATACATATCTCTTACAGGTACAAGAAATCCCCCTTCTTTTGGAGTCCAGAATGTCCAATTTTTATATTTGCTCGGATAAAACCCTGGAATTCCTTTAAGGGAAAAACCGCATTTCTGAATTTCTATACATATTTTTCTTTTCAGATATTTACTTTCTGGTAGAGTTGCATACCCATTTTTACGGATATCTTTTTCAGTGAGACCTCTCAAAACAAGGTTTTCCAAATGTTTATCACTTACGTAAAGCAATGATATAAGTTTTCTATAAACCTTATCTCTTGTATCTATATCAGCCATTGGAATTACAGGCTTGTTTAACTTCTTTTCCATTTTCTTAATTTTTTTCACAACACTGATTTTTACGTCAAACCCCATGATTTCCTTAAATGCCTCTTTAGTTGAACAACTATGAAGTTCAGCATACAATTTTATATTTGAACCCGCAGCTCCGCATTTTACACATCTATACACATTTTTATAGTTTGGATTTCTTCTATCCGTTGGTGTCAGGTAGAAATGTCCGGGTTTTGCACCACAGAAAGGACACGTTGCTGTGAATCTGTATCCTTCTTCTTTTATGTCTGTCAATCCACACATGTAAGCAACATTTAATATGCTTAATCTAGGATCAGTATCATAATCTATTTCCATCAAAAGCACCTCCTTATATTCCCTTATATTTTTAATATGTGGTAATTTAAAAGCTGCCATATTAAATGACAGCTTTTTATGTTACAATTTAGAAAGTTTTTCGCCCAAAATATAAATCTCCCTGGTAATCATTTTTAATTCTTCTTTTCTTATCTTTAATCCCGATTTGCTCAGTGACCTTAATTCATTCAAATCATCCAGTTTATTTTCCATTTTTCTTTTCAATATCTTCTTTTTTGTTTTCATATACCAGAGCCCCCTTACCTCTATATCATTAATTTAATTTTTAGAAAGGTACATCACCAACCAAACTCATGTCCGACTCAGGAATATAGTTAGAATTTCCTGTAGAATGGCTTGTATAAGACTTTGGAGAAAGATACTTGGTTTCCTCCGCAATAACTTCAGTAACAAACCTCATACTGCCATCTTTGGCTTTATAACTTCTGGTCTGAATTCTGCCGCTCACTGCTATAAGTTTCCCTTTACATGTATTTTGTGCAGCAGCTTCGGCAATTTTCCCCCATAAAACAACAGGAATGAAATCTGCCTGCTGATGTCCTTCTTTTTTTACTTTCCTGTCAACAGCCAGATTAAATATGACAACCGGTATATTGCTTCCCGGAGTAAATTTCAAATCAACGTCTTTAGTCAACCTTCCAATTAATACAACTTTATTCACAATACATTCCACCTTTTTTATTTATTTATGACATACAAAAATATTATTATTAAGAATGCCAACGATGCTTCACAACCCTTGTCTCCTGACTTGGCAAACTTGAAAATATTTCTGCAGAACATAATTGACAAAGCAACTATAGAAATAACTTTCAAAATCATTGCTCCCATATATGTCATGGCTAAGCCGCCTTTCTGCTTTCAAAAAGTTCATCTACAACACTTTTACAGAAGCATGCAATTTGCTCCGTATTTCTGATATCTTCTGTATAAATCACAGGTTCATCGTACAAAAGACATATTTTGTTGAGAATTTTTATACTGTATACGGCACAAGCCATTGCCCTTTTCCTTAAAAGCATCTGGCCGGCAACATACTCTCTGAATTCTTCTCCCTGGTATTTAAAACGTGCAATAGTCAATATGTTCTCTGTATCAGCAACCGTCCTTACATATTCGCTGAAATCTTTTTCAACAAATCTCAAATTTTCAAGAGTTTCATTATCCTTTATTTTTGCTGCTAATTTTCCGATTCTTTCCTTGTACATAACACACTCCACCTTTTCATTTTTTATAATTTTTTATAATTTTTGATAATAAAAGAAGAACTCTCAATGTCTGAAAGTTCTTCTAAAAATTTTTATAATTATTGTCATAATAGAAATTGTTTCCCGTACTTCTTAATAACTTTTTATATCATATCCAAGCAATGTTCTGACTGCTGAAAATTTAAGTGCATCCAAGTGCGTGTCCATATCTCTCGAACATACATCTTCACCGAATGTATTAAACCCCAATGTTACATCATATTTCCCATTTTCTGAAGAATTGATTGAAAACAAATCACTTTCCTTAAATCCATGCAAGTTTAGTGTATGTTTAATTTTATCTTCATTATTGCAGGTCAGAATATACATTATAGCATCATAATATTCCTGCTTCTCCTCTAATTTTGTTTTAAGTTCATTCTTAGAATTCTCCAGCATAATCTTTTCATGTTCCAAATCTTCTATTTTTCTTTGTGAAGCAAATTCCTTTTTTGCTGCTATACTTTTGTTCGTGAATTTTGATAATAAATTCAACATAATATATTCCACCTTTCAATTTTTAGCTTTATGGCCAAAACCAAATGTCACCCTACAGGGTATTAACTAAATTAATCTCTAATACTAATATGCGATATTTTAAATACAAAAGGTTAAAATTAAAAATTATTTTTCATATTCTAAAACAGGCTGAGCTGCTTTCCACTGATAATTTCCTTTGAGGTATCCATAATTGTAGAGTGGACTGCCCGATTGTTATACACTTCAGGAATCTCAAAGTCAGGGATGTCCAGGTAATTTTTCAACTCTATAAAAAGAGCCTTGAATTTTTTATTGAATTCTTTCCTTTCCTCTCTTTCAGGGTAAGGTTTATTGCTGAAATAATATTTGTTGTTAACACCATGAACCAGGTATTGACTTATAAAACCTTTTTCCCTTAGGGAGTCTTGTGCATATGCCTCAAAAGCTCTTGCAAACATCTCCTGGATAGTACTGAAATAATCTTTTTTCCTTCCTTCATCCAATTTCCTGGATTCAATCAAAAAGTCAGACTGCTTTATATTTCCGGATTCATTCTTGTACTTCAAAGAATATATCAGGTCCTTGAATACTTTTAATAATTCAGGAGACAGTTTGTTACTGTTATTAATATTAAAACTAGCATATGGATAACTTACCTCATTCTCACATATACTGCCTATAAAATCGTCAAGTGCATGAAGCCACTCATGTGACAGTGAACCTGCTCCCCTGATCTTTGTTATATTTATGACTCTTCTGCAGCTTTCATAATGTGCCGAGGCATTTCCACTGCCCCTTGCACCAAAAGCTATTCCAAGGCTGCCTTCTCCCTTTCTTTTAAGTGATATAAAATTTGGTGCCACATTTAGGATGTATGCTAGATCTACAAAAGCGTCGAAGCAATAATTTATATGCATCTGCCTTTCGCTGTCAGTGGCATAATTCCCGAACTCTCCTCCTCTGAAGCCGAATATTTCAAGGAATTCATCCGTTGATACCTCAAATTTCCTTTTTGCAGGCCCCCTTCTTTCTATACCTTTTAATACTGGCCTCTGAAATTTGAAAATTGAACTTCCTTTTTTATTCATGTTTTCAATATACAGTTCTGCTTCTTCTCTTGTTTCAAATGAGCTTTTACAAACAATTTTGTAATAATATTTACTGCTCTTGCATATGAAAAACTTTCCCTTTTGTTCCTTAACTATTAGGGGGTTTTTCTGTGACAAGGAATCCGGAAACCCTATACGCGAAAGTTCTTTTCTAAAATCCTCCGGATATTGAGATACTTTATAGACAACAGTTGTAAATTTATTTTTTATGTTTGGATTCTTATAAACTTTGCCTGTCCAGCTTTGTCTATAATATCCATTACGTACAAAAATCTCGTAAAATACATTCTTTAAGTCCTCTTCCGATTTTAAATTCATTGCTACATCCCTTACTATGGACACAAATTCAACAAACAATTTTCTGTTGTTCTTATTTTTCCCTTCATCAGGTGTAGGCTTCACCTTTGCAGGCAACGCATCTCTTAGTTTTTTTATACAGAAAACCACTAGCTTTGGATTGTCATTGCACATTTCTCTGTAGTCCGGTTTCTTCCATATCTGGTCTTTGACACAGAATTCAAAAGCTTCCCTGTCAGATAAAGAATCCAGATCTGAAATCAGAAAGTTCCTTTCTTTCCAGATATCCTTTTTTGCTCCACCTATTTTTTCTCCAAAATCATTAATTTTCATAATGCACTCCACCTTTTCTAAAATAAATAAAAAGAGAATCCTCAAAATTGAAAATTCTCCTAAATTTTTATTATTATATTTTTTTCAATAAAATTTTTACATAATATGATATTAGTCATATCTAATAAATTTCTTGATTAATGGCCTTTCATTTTTAAGTAAAATTCGATTTATAAATTTTTTTATTTTTTCGTTGTCTTGAAAATTAAAATTCAAAGTGTTTATTACTCCTTCAACAATAATATCATTTTTAATTTTTTCTGGTAATTCATTAAATAGAGTTTTACACATTTCTATAGTATCCTTACTAAATTCTTTATTTGCTGCTAACACATACTCTTCTAATTTCTCTCCTACCATTTAATAAAACCCTCCTTGCTTCACTAATTTGACTTTCTTAATGTTTGATTGTAAATCAATATAACTATACTATTTTTTTTAACAATTTTCCATTTAGCTCTGAAATCTTTAATATCTAGAAAATCTCTTTGAACAAATGAGCTTTTATTAATTTCTATACCCTTTTCAGTTTTAAGCAACTTTACATATATTTTTCCATTTACTATACTTACAATACCTTTTGAGCCTCTTTTGACATAATAATTTTTACTACTATTTTTGATTACATAATCTGCTTTGCAAATTACACCCATACACATTTCACACTCCATTTATTTGTTAGCTTTATAGCTGAAGCCAATTGTTACCTTATATAAGGCATTTACCAATTTCCTTTATATATTTAATATGTGGTATTTTAAAGTATAAAAAATATAAAATAAAAAATAAGGTCTGCCACACTAGACAGACCTTATTAATGATCCATTTTTAATATTTTAGTTTTTGAGTTTTTCTATGAAGTTATTTTTGACTTCATCTCTATAAATTTGAAATTTGTCAACTTCCCATTCTGCTCATACTATTCAGTCTCGTAACTTTCTATAGCAACGTAAAATGGGGACTTTCAAAAATATGTTTTATTTGACATAAGCAAAAAGGGTGTCCGGCGGGGTCAAACATAACGGTCCAACTGTCAGAAAATTGTTTATCTGCGATTGTTGCCCCACAATGGATTGCGTATTGAACCGCTTTTTCCAAATCATTAACTGCGAAGTCGATATGCGCCATTTGCTGCTGAGCTTCAGGATCTTCCGGCCACACAGGCGGTTTATACTCAGGGTTCCGCTGAAACGTTATACCAGGGTACTCTCCCTGATTTGTCCCTGGAGCGCCTATGCATGTATATTCTTCATCATGAAATGCTATCTCCCATTTGAGCAGCGCTGCATAGAATTTTGCTAATTTATGCGGATCTTTACAGTCCAACGTTAATGCGTACATTTTGATTTTTAGTTCATCACTCATAATACTAGCACCTCCAATAATATAAATAATCCGCAGTTCAAAACAGCCCCACAAATTACTATTTGCCTTCAAATTAAATCTTAACAATTATTATAACATATCATATGGGAAAGCAATTATGCTTAATCTTTTATTTTTATATATACCTTTTTATCTGTGAATACCGCTTCAAAATCATGCACCTGTATATCCTCAAAGTATATACGTTCAAAAAATTTCAACATCTCTGTAAAAGAGTATTGTACCAGCATTCGTTCAACTAAAAACGTAATTTTATCACTAAAACTCAGCTTGGTAGATTTAAATGCTTTTAGCCTGGTATCTTCAATGACCTTTCTCACAGATATTGAATCCATGCCGCAATCAATAATTTCATCATGTGATCTTATCATCTTTTTTTGAAATAGCATATATACGGCACCATGGGTTCTGAACTTATAAACTATCCCCTCTTTAATTTTAAATTTTCTTGTATCAAGAGCTGCTATTTCAAATCCTTCTATAAATCCATCTACAATTTTGTTCAGCACATACATAGTACTATGGTTTTTCATATTTTTTATATTTACAGCAGTATTCATATTTATAGAATGGGTGAAATTGTTGATACACAGGACATTGTTGACAGGGTTTTCTGATTTAATTACTATTTTCATGACTGCAGTTACAAGAAATATATAAAAGGATATAGGGATTTTATATAAAACAAGGCTTGTAACTATAATGGGAAAACAATATTTATCTATAACAACAAGCATGAAATTCAAAGATTTGACCAGTATAAACAGGATGATTAAAAGCAACCTGCTTTTCAAAATTTTATTCATTTTTATTTCAGAACCTTTCTTTGATATGGAATTTGAAACTCACAAAAAATAAAATTCCAGGATGCCAAAGGTGGTAGGTATCCTGGAAAACCAAAAAGTTGAAATGTATTATGTACTTACATAATATCATCACCTCTGCAGATAATCAATTGATTTTCTGAAAATCAAAATGGGATATCTCCATCGTCGACTGGTGTTATACCCGAGTAGTCATAATCATCTGCCAAATCATTACTTGTACCTGTATTTGATTTTGCCTTATTTTTGTCTCCCCATTCTAGAAACTGAATTTCCTCTGAAACAACTTCAGTTACAAATCTCCTACTGCCGTCCTTGGCTTCATAACTCCTTGTCTGGATTCTGCCACTGACACCTATAAGCTTTCCCTTGTTCATATAGTTTGCTACAGATTCACCCTGTTTTCCCCATACAACAATTGGAATAAAATCTGCTTCCTGCTGACCTTCTTTTTTAAATCTTCTATTTACGGCCAGATTGAACGTTGCAACAGCAGTACCAGTATTTTGTATAAATTTTAGCTCAGGATCCTTGGTCAATCTCCCGATCAAAACAACTTTATTCATCTATATCACCCCTATTTTTTATCTAACCCTCATTGCAGATGTGTAGTTTCCCAAATTTGCTATTTTTACTACATCTCCGGTATGCGGCGCTTCTATGAATTTACCGTTTCCTATATACATTCCAACATGATATGCAGGTGTACCAAAAAATACTAAATCTCCAGGTTGGAGTTCACCTCTTTGTACGGGTATGCCGAAATTCTGCTGTTCCTGTGAAACCCTCGGAATATTAACACCAAAATGTGCATATACATATTGTACGAATCCCGAGCAGTCAAATCCTTCAGGGCTTGTACCTCCCCATACATAAGGAACGCCCAGAAAAGACAGTGCATAATTTACCACATCATTTGTAGAAGTAAAGCTTCCTCTTGACAGTGAATTCTCAAAATCAGCACATTCTGATGGATCGCTGCTGTTTAAAACTGACAAAAGCTTTTTCTGGTTTTGTTTTTGTTTATTCAGTATATCTATTTTCCTTAAAATATCACTTTTCAATTTTTCAGTTTTATCCTTATTCTGTTTCAATTTTTTCACAATGCTTTCCCTTGATTTTTTGTCGTTTTCAAGCTTTTTTATATTATGGTCATCAAAATCCATTAGTGTTTTTATAATTATTGATTTTGAAATCAGATCATTGAAATTTTTAGAAGACAAAAGGATATTAATGTAGTTTTGTCTTAAACCTGTGACGTACATTTCCCTGATTCTTTTTTGAGCAATATCACTGGTGTCTTTTATGCTTTTGTTTATAGAGGACAGCTCCTTTGCATTCTTTGAAATGCCATCGTTTAGATTTTTAAGAGTTTGATTGTATTTTTCCAAAGCAGCAATATTCCCTTCTATTTGGTTATCCATAATTTCTATCTGTTTTTCCACATTGTCGTTCCAATTTTTATACTCTTGGGTGTTTGTATCTGAAGATATGCCGGAGGAAAGACTTGAAGGGCTTGCACAAACTTGAAAAGGCATACTTAAACTTAACATTACGGCCGTAGCCAATATACTTTTCCTAAACAAAAAATCACACCTCTTTCTCATATATTTTCGTAACAATTATACAGCAGAAATCAGACTTGAAAATTTGTTTATAATTCGGTTAAAATTGGGTTACTTTTTATATTTTTATTTTTTTATATAAATTATATAATTTAACGCGATCACTCTCTGTAAACTCATAATCCATAGCCCTGTCAAGAAAAGCTTCGGATATTCGATTTGCCGGAAAAAGTTCATCCTTTTTCCTATCATACTTAAATAATGTGCTTAATTCATATGGCCTGTGATAATCTTCAGGCTTGAATATCATTTCCGATACTTCCTTTATATATCTCTTACCTGTCTGCCTGTTTATCGAAATGAATATAAGAATATTAACCGCCCTTGCTATGTCATATAGTGCGGATTCCTCAGTCTTATATATTCCTCCGCGTAAAAGCATATTTTTGTAGTCATATATGAAATCCTGGTTAGAGGAAGTGTGGAAACTTCCCATACTTCCCCTATTCTGCCTTGTCATTGCCTCCAGGGTTATATAGGCCTCTTCAGGGGTCAGTACTTCACCGTCTATGATTATATCACGGTTCATCCTAAGGCCTGTCTTAAAACAATCTTCTGGAGATTTCAACTTGAAGAATTTTAAGTTTTTGACATCCTTATCCGGGAAATATTTAAGTATATTAAGTTCCAATGTGGATTCTATTGTAAGAATTGATACATTCTCTGCAATAGAAGATATGAGCCTTAGAAGATATGTTGTTTTGCCCGTACCCTGTCCGCCAAGTACAAAAATATTAGGCCTGCCTTTCATTATGAGATCTATGAAGTCCTCCATATATAAATTTGAAGTCCTGGAAGCTATGAAAAACTCTTTTGAAAAGAAAGTGGCCCCCGTATACCTCAAGTTGAGTGAATAATACCTGCTGTACGGCGGCATTACTGCAGTTACCCTGGCACCACAAATTCTTTCACATTTCACTTCCGGATTATTAAAGTCAAGAGGATGAAAATTGTCCAGTTTGGAAAATGACACACTTCTTCTTATTGTATCTTCATAGGAAACTTCATCCTTAAAATACAGTTTTTTTACCCTTTCTTTTCTTCCTTTTATCTGAAAGCTCACGAAATCCTTGGTATTTAAGTTTATTTCATTCAGACCATCTACATCATTGTAACTGTATATATCTATCACTGAAAGTCCATACAGCTCCTGAAATATTATCTGTGCCAGAAGCCCAATCTTTACGTTGAGGTTGTCATCCCTGTGAATACACAAACTGTTTATTATCATGCCAAAATCTTTATTGTCCCCTGTATATACTTTTTCGAAATAATTTACATGGTATTGTTCTATAAGTAAGTTTATATTTTGAGTATCCACCGACTTGTTTATATAATTTATAATTACACCTTTTAAAATATCTTTACTGTTGGGATCGCCAAAACCCGCCATCTCCTTTAATGAACTCAAATTTTTAACATTTTGACGGTTATCATCTACCATATCACTGATAAATCTTAACAATCTATCAAGAGTATCTATTTTATAAAGTGCCATCTATCATCACTCCCATATATATTTGTAGGGCAGTTAGTTTTTAACCACCCTACAAAATTTCCTACCTTACCCTTCTTATAAGTCTCACAAGATTGGCATCTATTTTCCGCATTTTAAGCTCTTCAGATTGGAAAATCCTTTTTATTTTTATGACGCATGTGTCACCCGGCTCTGGATTGAAACCTTCCCAGTGAGGGTATGGACAAAGTGCACTCACGTGTTTTAAATGTTTCAGCTCAAAAAATATTCCAAAAGACTCTACTCCTGTTACCACAGCTTCATAGCAGCTGTTCTTGGTAACTTTCTTGATATTTTCAAAATACGGATCATCTGTAGCTCTCTTTATGGAAAGTTTTAAAATGCCTTTTTCCATGTCAATTTCCTGGATAACAGCCGTCTTTACATCTCCTATCTGGATAACATTTCTAAGATCTGATATATAGCCCCAGTCTATTTCCTCTTTTGGTATTCTGACTTCCACCCCGTAAGCTTCGACATATGCCGTAGTACGGCCTATACCCACAATTCTGACTGGAATTTTATCTCCCTCAGCATGTTTGGGAAATTCCAGCTTTGACCTCAAATCCATTGCTTTCTTTCTCGATGCAACGGCAATTTTTCTTTCGGCATCAAGCTCGACCACTATGAAATCAATTGGAGCTCCTATCATAGTTTTCATTATATTATAAATTTCCATCTGATCTTCACGCTTGATATTCATTTCTCTGGAAGGTATGAGAACTTTGAAATTTCCATAGAAAACAACTCCACATGGAATTTCTATTATCTTTTCACCATCTTCTGTAACTTTTTTCTTCTTTATAATTTCAATAGCAGATAATTCTCCCGTCAGGATTTTATTACTCTGACGGCTTGCATATACATCCTGTAAAAACTGATCCACCATGTAAATCACCCTTTCTCTTATAATTTTTATTTCCCGTAATTTATCACCACTGTAAAGACCATTTTGCTTTCTCCATAAGAGTAATAAGAACAACTATACTTATAACAAGCATACTTTTATCCATGATTCCACCTGCCTTGCATAACCTAAATGAGTAACTTCCCTTGAATGGAAAGACGAGTGCTTCCCCTTGATAATTTAAAAGATCAATTAGAATATGACTTGCATATCCAACAACAAAACCTGCAAATATCGGTCTGTACAAAATATATATTCCATAAGAAAATGCACCAAACCCAAGTAAACTATGTGAGAACATTCTATGTCCGGTAAGTCTTGAAATTAAAGACGCCATAGAAATTATAAAAAGGCCTGAAGAAATGAAATGATTTTGTAGATTATAAATACCAGGTTTAAGGTGTACACATAGGACAATAGATAAAATAACAGACATGGCTATAATTACTTTATTTAAATATTTTGAGATTGTACTATTATTAAGATCTATATCCGGGGTCAATGAGCCAATAGCGGCTCCGATAAAAAACACATAACTACATTTTACATTTAAGATTAAACTTAAAGCGGCAGCAGAAGCAATTCCCACTGCCGCATGAGTTCTACCTGTCACGCACGGCACCACCCCTTTACAAACTTTATGACAAAATTTTTTAGTTATTAGGATTCAATCTTCCTATTTTAAAAATCCCTGAAGATTGAGCTTGTGCAACAGCTTTCATATCTTGATTAGTCCCAGAAAAACTAAGCCCTGCAGCAAGAGCATCCTTATCACCCGGCTTTAAGAACTTTCCTTGACTATCTATTGCGCCTAAAACCTTTATTTTGGGAATTAAAACTTTTGACTTGGGATTTGGATTTTTATTGGTTGCATTTGGCGTATAAATTATAGTTACCATATCACCTTCCCTATAAGTTCCAGCGTAATTGTCAAGCAGCTGTGCATTGATTGAAAATTCAACTTCACCTTTTTTCAATGTTATTGCTGCCGCCTGTGGATCTTCTTTATTTATCACTCTGTTTTTATTAACTATTTCACCTTTATATATATTTTCTTTTGCAATTTTTTTACCATCTAAAGCATTATCTTTAGGAGTTAGATTACTTCCTGCTGATATCATGGACACCTGTATGGCTTCGACCTTACAATTAGATTTGTCAAGCGGACTGCCTGCATTTATCTTCTTTGTTGCTATATAAACATTAGTAGTAGGTTTATATTGTACGGCTTTCTTTTCAATATAAAAGATAGAGATCCCTATAACTGCAGCAGCTATTATACTTATTGCCACTATTTTTTTGTCTTTCAACTGTAAAACACATCCTTTCCTTTTACAATTCAACAATGAAAAAATACATATGATTGTAAATATCATACAACCATCTTCTTATTCTTTAGGTGTTACAAAATCATCATATGCTTCTATATCCAAGCTTTTTAAATTGCTGGTTCCTGAATTTTCGGCTCTAAGTACTGTATATGTGTTTAAGTTTATTTTTGAATAGATCGATGTTTGCTCCACTGGTTTGCCATTTGGAGTTTTACCTGTAGGATTTGATATATGGTTAAATACCTCGCCTGTATAATCCCATTCATTGAGCTCCCCATTTTCAACACTGTATATTCTTAAATCCTTTATGGAAACTTTTCCTATAACCGATGTATTTCCAGGAAGGCTATTGAGATTTGAACCAAGGCTATAATTTTTAATTAGATATTCTTTAAAAGTGTTAAAAGCCGGAACTAGATCTGTTTCTTTAAAAGTTATTTTACCAGTTTCTTTGAGCTGCCTTTGATTTATGTTCCTGACAACAGCAAGGTTTGAAGCTTCTAGCTGGTTTTTGAATCTGGAATATTTGTCATTTGCAATTACATTTTCATATAAGAATAAGGAAAATATTCCTACAAGCATAAGTAATATAAAGAATAAAGGGACTAATTGGACAGATCCTTTTTTTTTGGCTATTTTTATCATTATTTTTAGTCCCTCCTTTTAATGGGTTATTGTTCTTATTCTTTTACTTGTCGTGTCCCAGTGAACAGTTATGGGTATAACATTGCCATTTTCTGTAGTTACCTGTGTCCATCCTACCAGATGATGCTTTTTGGGAGTATAGTTATAAGTTAAAGTGAGACTTATAGGCTCGCCATAATTTGCAAAATTGGTATCATCGGTTGGATTAGGAGAATGGTTTTCAGCCGTATTTGAAGCCTTGATTTCCAACTTACTGGCATCAAACCCATTCATTTTGCTCAGGGAATCAACAATGTACTGTCTGGTATCATCGGTCAGCCCTCCATCTGTTTCCATACGTAAGGATACCTGCCTGTCCACCTGGTGAAGCTGCAGGTTTATATAAAAAGGCTTGATATCGACTATTGCTGTAAATGTTACTACCAGCAGTACAAAGATAGCTATCAGGGAACCGAGCATAGTTTCTACAAATCCCTTTTTCCTTTTGGGGAATACTTTTCTTAACATTTATCTTCCCCCTTCCATAAATTTAGTTGAATGGATCAGTAACATGTTTCCATAATGGCCCGGTTACAAAATCATCTATAAGCGTTACCAAGTCAGCCCATGTAAGTCCCTTGACAGCCATAACTATTGCAATCATAATAACAGTAACAGCAACAATTCCAAGTACATGAGTTATATCACCCTTCTTCCTTTTTCTTAGTGGTGTTTTCACCAATTCCTTTAGCATAATCATCCGATTATTTCCTCCTTTTTTATAAAAATATTTTTATTAAAATATATCTGTGAACTACCCCAACTTAGCTTCGCTTGAAGTCAGAGCTTAATGGGAAAAGAGCATACTTATTAGCATATTTCTTTACTAACAGCGGTTTCTCTTATTTTTCATGCTATCCCGCAGTTCCTGCGGTTCCCGTCGTAGAATGATTATAAGTATAAATCAAACCAAAAGACTATTATTCATCACACCACATGTAGAGAGGTGGGTGATTTCTTGCCAGTTACATTAAAATATATCTTTAAAGCTTGAGAAAATCTGTACCCCGAAGCTATAAAGTATAATGCTGGCAAGTCCTATAAAAATAAATCCTCCTACCAAACCGACCCACATGCTTATTTCTTTGGTTTTGGCAGATATTCTGGCAATTGAAGCATCTTTCAAAAGTTCACTCTGGCTGTCAAGCAGTTCTTTGGAACGTCCTGTCGTGATGGCTTGTTTTAGAGCCAGTATAAAGCTGTCTATTTCAGTTATATCAAAGTTTTTTGCAAACTTGTCTAGTGCGTCTGGTATATTTTTTGTAAGTGATATTTCAATGGAAAGTTCTATGAGCTTATTTTTAAGTCTTTTGCATTTCGCCACATCAAATACTTCAACAAGTGCACTTCCCAGATCCATTCCTGCCGCCCCCGATTGTATGTTCAGAACATCATTTATGTTTGGCAAATCTCCAAGTATCTGAAACTTCTCTTTTTTGTACACAGAATTGATCATAAAATCGGGAAGAAATGCCGCAAGCACTAGTGCAAATACCAGTGAACTATTCATATCCTTCATCAAGAGAAGTATTGTAAACAGGATAAGAATTACAAACTTGTACAAATAATAAGTAAACCCGTTTACTTTTAAGGGATTACCCATTTTCTTAAGCTTTTCATCTTTCTTCTCAATAATGTTCTTCAACCTTTCATTTTTTTCAATGCCTGCCTTCAGCCCCTGGAAGGCGTAATACTTTTTCTTGTATTCACCTTTTGCCTCCAATACACTTTTATTGTTTTTAAAATACAGATAATCGGCTTCAAAATATATTATGAAAAACAAAGCCACCAAAAAAATCAATTTCAATATAAAAAGCAAATTAGCACCTCCTAGAAATCAAACCTGGCAAGTTTTTCTACTACAAGTATTCCTACCAGATATGCAAAAACATTGATTGAAACAATAATTTGTCCTATTGTAGAAGTCTGAAGCTGCTCGATTAAACCTGGGTTCATATAAATAAGCATTAAAAATATAAGAGCTGACATCCCCACCAGAGCGGCTACGCCAATTACACCACGACTTATCTCTTTTTTTCTCAAAGTTTGCTCTTTTGCGAAACTCATCATAAGTTTCTCTGATTTTTTAAGAACTTCAAGATATTGGTTCGAGTGCTTTGAACATATCTGCAGGTTCTTTATAAGAAGGCTGTATTGATTACTATCAACTCTATATTTTATATTTTCAAGTGCTGTATAAGGTGGAATCCCATGCTTGACCTCATATTTAAAACTTTCACATATACTTTGCAGAGGCTCCTTCATATACTTTCCTGTTGAAGCAATAGCATATGAAATATTATTTTTCACCATGCAGAAATTTTTAAGAAGGTTTATAAAATCTATAATCCTCTTTGTTATTTTATTTGAGTTTATTCCCACCAGTATATTGAGTAAAACAGAAGGCACTTTATATCCTATCAGCGCCATGAAAATTGAAGGTACCAGTATATTTATAAATTTCTGAGACAATATGAAAAATATTATTGATATGGCACAAGATATGACTATCACGAAAACCGGAGTTATAAATTTGTACTTGATGTTTAATCCTGACTGCTGTATTAATAGTGACAAGTCCTGTAAGTATCGGGACCTTTTCTTCTTGGATACATATTGGATGTCTTTTCTAAGGTCACTGGAATTAAGTCTGTTTAATCCATTTTCTACTTTTTTTCTGAATTTAACATCTCTGACATGTGAAATAGTGATATAAATGAGGTTGTACAGTAAAACCATCGTTACAATTTCAAGTATAACAATAAGCCAGTTATACAATGTCACCATCTCCCTTCAGTTTTCCTGAAACAACGGCCTTTTTTACTTTTTTCATTACTTTTTCACAACTGTCGCCAATCCTTATGAATTCGCCCCTGTAGCTGCCATCAGATTTATCTTTTACGGTATATTTGAAAACCGGGTTGAATAGAGGCTTCTTTTTAGCTTCGTTCCACCCTGCAACTTCAGTCAGTTCACAGCATTTGTAGTCTTCCATGTATATGATGAGGTCTATCTCCGTGAGCATTTCCATAAGATCTTCTCTGGGAAGGTCGGTCTTTGAATACTTCATGAGGTGTACGATTTTATTCATACACTCTTCAGACGATGGGGAATGGACACTGGTCCAGCCTATGTGGCCGCTGTATACGGCATTAAAAAATTCCATGGCTTCCTCATCTTTGATCTCGCCTATTACCATCCTGTCAAGGCTCATGAGAAGTGCATTTATAGTGAGATCCTTTAGGGTATATTCCACATCACTTTCACCCTGTTTCTTTTTAACTTTTTGCATGAAGGTAGCCTTATGTGAGGTAAAAAGTTCCTCGGATTCCTGCATTATAAGCTGTACATCCTGTTTCGGAACATAATCGAGACATGCATTTATAAGTGTGGTTTTACCGCTACCGCCACGGCCTGTCCAAACTATATTAAGTCCCGATTTAACAGCAGTTATTAAATATTTCTGTATCTCTGCATTTAGCATTCCCTCTTTTATAAGATCATTAAATGACTTTTTCTTTTTCGGAAGTCTCCTTATTTCAACCTGCGAGCCTGTATAAGTAATTGGATCTATAACTATGTCAATTCTAAGGATTGCATCTTTCTGTGATTTTGAATCGGATAAAATTTGTTTTGCATTTATATCTGAAAGGCTTCCCCCATTTTTTATGGCGAGGTTATAGCAGAAATTCAGAAGTGACTTGTCAGTTGGAAACTTTATATCTGTAAATTGCAGTTTCCCATATTTTTTTATGGCCACACAATTTTTGTTGAAAATATAAACATCTGAAATATCTCTATCGTTGATAAATGATTGAATTGGGCCATATCCCCAGATATAATTGTTTATGGATGTCAGCAGCATATTAAGATTGTTTTGGGATACTACTGAAATTTTATTGCTTTTTATATATTTTAGGATTTCATCATTTATTAAGGTTACAGGTTTCTTATTTTTTTCTATGTCATTTATAAGAAGTGCACAGTTTTTAACAAGATAGTCTACTATATTATCTATAGTCTCATTTAAATTTTTCTTCGGCATATTTGAAACCTGGTGTAAATAGTTAAGATCATCCAAATCTACTATTAAAGGCAAAGTATATTACCTCCTTCCCCTTCTCGCTAATTTCTTCATATCCCCTAGGAGCCAGAAACCGATGCCTTTTGTGGGAGATACATTCGTTTTTTTATCATTTTCATACTCTTTATTTTCAGTTTTGTTCTTTACCACAATTGAATTTGAAAGACCTATAAAAGTAACTATTCTGCCATAGGAATTTTTATCAGTTCTTGAAGAATACAGTGAACCAATCAAAGGTTTTTTAGTATTTATGGACTTGTTGTAATTTTTGCTTAATGGTATCTGAGATATAACCTTATAACTCTCGAAAATCTTATCCATGACTCCAATATCCAGAGCTCCATTATCCTCCACAACTGCTATTCCAAATTTATCTTTATAAATTCCAGTACCTTCAAGAGTTTTAAGAGCATTCACCGTAT
The DNA here is from genome assembly GCF_020908015.1 of Clostridium aromativorans. NCBI lineage: Bacteria > Bacillati > Bacillota > Clostridia > Eubacteriales > Clostridiaceae > Clostridium > Clostridium aromativorans. The sequence goes on along the minus strand of NZ_JAJJPB010000022.1, from coordinate 22,589 downwards.
TTCTTGCCGAAAGATAATTTGCTTCCACCACGGTCACTATTTTGTCGCTGTTTAGCAGGGAATATATTGTTCCTGCCGCTGCCTTGAAAGGGTTGACCGATATTAGGATCACATCATATATTTCCCTGGCCGTATCAATAATGCTTTTGTAATGCTTGCCTTCCATCTGTTTTAAAACACTATTGTCATATATACCTGTCAGAACGTCTATTTTACTGTATTTGATCGGTATAACAAATTTTTTAAGTAATTCCGCATTGAAAGTAAAGTTTTCTATGGATGTATAGCAGGCTGAAAGTCCTGTATCAATTGAATTAGAATTAAAATTGTCCTTTACCATAATTTCTTTGTTTACTCCAAACATATGATCAAGGCAGGGTACAGTATTATTATCTATAACAAGTATCCTGTTTTCGGATTTTCTGCTGAAAGCTACAGCCGAATTAGCCAGAACAAAGCTGGCAAGAATATTATTGTCAGCAGAATAAAATGATATGACATTTTGCTTGTATAATCTTGTTTCTACCACTTTTTTCTCGATTACCCTTATTTTTTCAACCTCTTTTATTTTTTCTTTTGTCCTTATAGGTTTTTCTACTTTGGTATTTTTTTTGGTATCAACAAGAGGTTTATCAATATCATTTTCGGGATGTTTGGCTATTTTTTCTTGAAAATTCAAATAGATGGAACTCACATCTGTAAATGTCCTGGGATTTTTTATACAATCCAATATATTATCTACTGTTACTGGATCAAATAGAAAATCATATATGGCAAATTCAAAACATGCTTCTATACCTTTTATGTCTTCCTGATTTGTAAGATAAATAATTCTTTGAGTTTTGCTCCCTCTTTTAAGTTCAAACAGAAGCTGTCTTAATGGTATATCCCCAGGAAGTCTTTTAGATAGAATTATAATATCCGAACTTACATTATCGCCCGTAAGATATTCTCTATACCCTACAATTTTTGTACCGTGGGTATTTTCTCTATCAATTGCTTCTTTTATCTGCTCATCAAAATCACTTATTCCCGTCGCTATCAATATCAAAAGCCTATATCTCCTTTCTGTAGAAATTCAGTATACACTCAGTATAAATGAATACGATGATAAGAAATTATGGCGATTTCTTGCTTATAATTGGGCTAAAATTTAATATTTTCTCCAGCAAAAATTGGGGATAAAAAAAAGAAGGCCCCCACAATCAAGGAACCTTCTCTGTCCATTACAAATTATTTTTTTGCTTGTATCTTTTATTTGTATGAATACTCTATGCTATTGCATACAGGATATTTACTTTTGTCCCATGTATGATCCCGGGATAGAAAATCATCTGTTACATTGAAGTAATCATGTGTCGGATCATTATAACCAGGAATTGGTTCATTAGGTCCGGAAAAATAAGTAGGATCATCCCAGGTAGGATCCATTTGATAATACTGACCACCTATCTTAACTATATTCCATGCGTGGTCTCCATAACTTACCCCGCCATCACTTGAAACAGTTCCTACTACCATCATACTATCAATTCCTACAGCCTTCAACAACCTGTACATTGCGTCTGCATATCCCTCACAAACGGCATCCCCATTTATCAAGACACCGTAAGCAGTATAGATATCAGGATTATTTTCCTTTTTTACATCAATTCCTTCAGCAACGTCATAATTGTAATGACAATTATTGACCAAGTAATCATGGAGGGCAAGCTCTTTTTGATAATCTGTCATAGTTGCATTAGTTACAGAATTGACTATTTCATTTACTTTTGATGCTACAGTTTCCCTTTTTGATATCATATTTTCCTTGGTGCCAGTATAATTGAAAGTTATATTAAGTTTATATTTTGTTATTCCATTTAGTTGAGTTATTTTTGGCAACGATGACGTTGGATAGGAATACCTTAAAAGTTCTGCATTCAAATCTGGATTATCCCTTTTAATTTCATCTATTGTCGTTAAGAAATAATATTTATCTGAAGACTCGTAAGCATCATCTTCATCTACATATATGTCCAGTAACTCATCAAAATTTTGTAGTGAGTTCTTTATTGTGTCGTAAAATTCTTGATGGGTTGTTAATATTGGCTGTATGACTTGAAGCCTATTTAATAATGAGGTCTTATCTCCATTGTCTGGCAATGCAGTAACTAGAGCTTTAGCACTATCAACATCAACTTTAAATTCTGTACTTTCAGCCTTTACGACGGCCTGAGTAGCCGTGTCTAATGCTTCCTGACCTGTGCCAGCCTGGTTTATCTCATCCTGAACAGCCTGCAACCTTGCTTGCAGAGCTTCCTTATCCGTGCTGTCCTTGAGAACAGCTACCAGTGACTTTGCATTATCTACATCCGCTTGCACCTTGGAATTTTCTGCCTCAATAACCGCTGCCGTGGCAGTGTCTAATTTTTGCTTATTAATACTAATTTGGCTTATCTCATACTGAACTTCATCTAGCCTGCTTAATAAACCATTTTTGTCTGGACTATCAGGGAGTGCTGTCACTAACGTTATTGCAGTAGTGTAATCTTCCTGTGTCATAGTGCTCTCTACATGTGTAACGGCATCTGTTGCCTGCTGTAACTTTTGCTCATCATCCATAGTGTCAATTTGATTCTGAATATCTTCTGCTTGCTCCAATAAACCATCTCGAATTACATTATCGTCAAGCTTATCAATCTCCTGTATTGCTTTATCCAAATCTTCCTGAATTAATGTAGATTGGGCAGTAGCTAAGTATTCCTTCGATTTTATTATTATATCTACAGTATTCAATCTATTTTCAAGAGATGTTTTATCTGAACTACTAGGTAGTGCATCAACTAATACTTTAGCTTTATTATAGTCTTCCGTAGTAGATGAACCCTCTGCATTAAATACTGCATCAACTGCATCTATAAGTATCTTCAAGTTAGACAAACGTGTTTCTAGTGCTGTTTTATCCAAACTATCCGGCAATGCATCTACCAGTTCTTTTGCTGTATTGTAGGGGGCATAATTACCATTATTCTGTTCTGCTTCCTGTACTGCTAATGTTGCATCTATTACATTTTGTACTACATTTAACCTGTTTTGCAAACTTGTCTTATATGTGCTATCTGGCAATGCCATTATCAGAGCTTTAGCTGAGTCAACATCTACTTGTGACTTAGAGCTCTCTGCTTTGCTTATTGCATCATTAGCCTTTGTTAGAGCCTGCTGTTGATTATTAATTTGATTTATCTCATTTTGTACAATTTCTAGTCTATTTTCAAGACTAGTCTTAGTATCTTCATCAGACAAGGCATCTACCAACGTTTTGGCAAAATTTACATCATTTTGAAGCTTACTGCTTTCTGCCTTTGACACTGCTGAAATTGCATCCTTTAGTTCCTGTTTCTGTCCTTGAGAAATCAACTGATCTATTTCATTTTGAACAACTTTTAACCTGTTAATCAAAGAAGTTTTGTCTGAACCGTCTTCCAAAGCATCAACTAATATCTTTGCACTACTTACGTCAGCCTGCAGTTTTGAGCTTTCGGCTTTAGTTACTGCGGCAGTGGCTTTATCCAACGCTTCTTTCCCTGCATTAGCTTGATTTATTTCATCCTGAACAGTTTGTAATCTGTTAAGTAAAGAAGTCTTGTCCGAACTGCCTTCCAAAGCATCTACCAACGCTTTTGCACTATCTACATCTGCCTGTAATTTTGAGTTTTCAGCCTTAACGACTGCATTTGTTGCATTTGTTAATTTATTTGATGACTTATCGCTGCTGTCCGACGAATCATTATCATCATTATCATTTGAGTTACTGTCTTTATTATTTTCAAATAAAGAATTTATTTTATCTTCAACAGATTGAGGAACAACTCCGGTACCACCAACTACCTGCAGGTCAGTATTTTTTTTAATTTTTATCTTGATATAATCTACCGCTTTATTGGTTGCAGTAGATTCTTCAGTATCTGTAAGTATCAATGGAACTGAATACTTACCTGCTAATGCAGAAGCAACCAACGCATCTGCATAGCCCTGCCCTGTAGCATTTGCCACATAAATCTTGCCTGCATTAAAATCTCCATCAAATGCTTTCAATACAGCAAGGTTTGTAGCAAACCTGTCTGCTCCACCATTTATTCTATTGTCTGCTTTTAATGCTTTGTATACTGCATCGCTTACTACGTTTGTAGTTCCGACTACAGTAACATTCGAATCCTTTGCAAAATTAATAGTTGATTTTATAGAATCTACATTATTATCTGTAAGAATCAATATTTCATCTTTAGCTGCTGCAACTGGTGCTACAGACAATGCATCTGAGAATCCAGTTCCTGCTACTACTATTATGTTGTCCTTGCTTACTCCCAAATCTACAAGCTTGTTTACTACTGCCAGATTCGTAGCATATCTGTCATTTCCACCAAGTCTTGTAACATTGTAGTCTAATTTTAATGCACTTTCAATTGAACTTGATATTGATGCAGTTCCACCAATAACATATACATTCTTTGGTTTCAATGTTTCAAGTGCACTCTTTGCATCTGCACTAAGTGAAGCTGATTGAGTCAAAAGTATTGGTGCACCCAATTTCTTGGCTAATACAGAAGCACTAACTGAATCTGCATAACCTTCACCTGATACCAGAACTGCATTCTCACTTCCACTTGTCCAATTTGTTTTGGCAACCTGGGAGGCTGTTGCGTATCTGTTTTCTCCCCCTACTCTTGTTATGGAGCTTGCGGATACTTTTGCTGAATCCGTAATAAGTGCTGTAATGATAACTAATGATATAAGCCCCGCACTTGCAAATAAATTCTTGATATTCACCACATTCATCTCCATTTTTATATATTTAAATTATTCACACAAAATTTACAATATTTTGGATATATTATCCTCTCTTATATATTTTTTCTAATATCATTACTCGTGGTATTTTTCACAAACTTTATATGTGTCAGGTTATTATAGACTTCTTAATCTTTCTGTTCTTAATATTTTTCATATTCCTCCCACCTTTCATTATTTGTTAGTCTCACGACCGAAACCAATTGTCGCCCCCATAAGGGACATTTACTAAAATATTTCTCATATTTAATATGTGGTATTCTAAAACACAAAAATAAGGAACTACTCTCTTCTAAGCAATTCCTTATTTTTATATTCATTTTTACTTTTTTACATATTTCTGAATCAAATCAAGCTGCTTGGATAACTGTGTCTTATTGTTTCCATCAGGGAGTGCATTTACAAGTACCCTGGCTGCATCTATATCAGACTGGAGCCTTGTCCTTGAAGCTGTGGTTACTGCCTTGTTTGCATCTGTCGTGTCCTTTGCCACCTTCGCCTGTTTCTTCTGCTTTATCGTATTGAGTTCACTCTGATACTGAGACCTATCTACTCCATCGGGCAGGTTGTCTATGGCATCCTGGGCATCCTGTATGTCTTTGTTATCAAGTGTCTGCCCGGCTTTGTCAATTGCATCAACTACTTTGCTTACCGCATCCTGGACACCTTTTTGTTTCGTAAGTTTTGAATCTACTGTATCCAGCCTTTCATTAAACGCTAACTTGGTACCAGATACACTGTCAGGAAGGGCATTTACCCTGTCTCTGAGTGCCGTAACTTTGTTCTTATAGCTGTCTATATCTATATTTGAATTGTACTTTATGTGGCTGTCCACGTCTTTCTCAAGAGCGGTTATGTCCCTGTCTATGGCCTTTATCGTATTGCTAAGTGCTATCTCTGCTTCCACTGCATCAAGCCTGCTGTTGAAGCTGTCTTTCTTATCTCCTGCGGGCAGTGTCGAAACTAAGGATCTTGCACTGGAAACTGATGATTGTGTCTTCAGCTTTTCGGCTGTCTGTACTCTCTGCTCTACATTCTTGTAGAGGTCTATAATATTCTGCACTGCATCAAGCCTCCTGTTTAAATCCGTTTTGTCCTGGCTAGAAGGGAGTTTATTTACAAGCACTCTTGCACTGTAAACATCTTCCTGCAGCTGGGTACTTTCTGCCTTCTCTACGGCCGCCTCTGCTGCTGCGAGGTTTTGATCTCCAACTTCTTTCTTTATATTGTCGAGTCTTTCCTGAAGGTCTGATACATCCCATCCGTCAGGTACTTTGTCTATGGCAGCCTGGGCAGTATCTATATCTTCCTGTGTCTTTGAGTTTTCAGCATTGGTAACCTTGCTGTCTGCATCGGCTATGAGTTCATCTACATCTGATTTTACATTGTCGAGCCTTCCCTGTAAGCCAGTTTTGTCAGCACCGTCTTTAAGAGCGGATACTTTGCTTAAAGCTGTATCATAATCACCTTTTGTCTTTGTCTGTTCTGCTTTCTCCACTGCTGCAGTTGCATCAGCCAGATCCTGCGCTTCCTGGCTGTTCTGGTCTATTTCGTCCTGTATATCATCTATCCTGTCCTCGAGGTTGTCCTTGCCCGGCCCGTCAGGAAGGTTGTCCACCAGATCCTTTGCATGATCCAGATCATCCTGGTTCTCTGTATCTTCAGCATGGTCTACCGCGTCAGATGCATCCTTAAGATTCTGCTCATCCTGTTTTGCCTGGTCTATTTCATCCTGTACGGTATCCAGCCTGTCTTCAAGTGCCTGCTTTTCCGGACTCTCTGGAAGTGCATCCACGAGGTCTCTTGCGGTATCAACATCTCCCTGGCTTTTTGTGCTCTCCGCATTTTCTACAGCCTGTGTTGCATTTTCAAATGCAGTATCTTCCACCGTTACATTCTGGGTTACTTCGCTGCTTTCGTTCCCTGCATTGTCTATATCTTTAGCTTTCACAGTATGGATTCCTGGTTCTAATGTAAATGCCGAACCATACTTCTGGTATGCGCCGCCATCTATACTATAGTCCGTTTCTTTTACACCACTATCTTCGTCTGTACCTGCAGCTATCGTCACAGTACCATTATCATTGCTGATTGACGGGACTGTGGGAGCTATCTTGTCTATTTTGCTTACTGTCACGGTTTGGGTAGTTTCATTCCCGTCATTATCCACAGCTTTGAACATATAAGTACCATTCTCCGTTACCTTGAAAGTTCCTGTCGTGCTGGTTACTTCGGTATTATCCGGGAGTACTACTTTTGAGAATCCACTGCCGCCTTCTTCATCTGAAGCACTGTAGGATAGTGTTACATCTCCATTGGTCCAGTCAGTTGGGCTTCCAGTGATATTGATTGTAGGACCTGTAGTATCTTCCGCGATAATAGGATTTATACCGTTGCCTTTCTCATCTGTACCACCAGGAAGCTTGTTTGGATCACCTGATCCAGCTGCATCTCCCGGGTTGGTGTAGACCGGATTGGTATCATGTGCTGAATTTACAGCATCAGATGAAAAATGTACAAGGGTATTTTTTGCCCATGAGCCGGGATTGGTATACACGGTACCGTCCTTTGTAACAAGTGCCCTTACTACATTGTCGGAACCATTTGAAAGGAAAGCTGACACGTCATTTATATTTATACCATGATTTTCAAGACTGTCACCCTGTACTTTGTCTCCCACGCCATAGGTTGTGCCGTCATTTAAGATAAGATACATATTCGTTGAATCTAGCTGTGACATGTATTTCACATCATTCCCGCTTACATCAAGGTCATTGGTTAGGTTACCTGAAGTATCTGCAAGCTGGAAGTTCCCATTCTTAAGTAAAAGCGCATTGTTCTGGGCAAGTTTTGCAAAAGAATCAAGGGTATTGGTATTTTTGAATGTACCATTCTGGAAGGTGTAAAGAAAACCGTCCGACATCTCAAAAATCCTGTTTGACCATATTTTACTCAATGTCACACCATCAGGAACCACTATAACTCCTTGGTCGTCCCTTAAAGTACCGTCTTTCATGACAAAGATATCTTTGTTTACACCTGTTGCCGGCATGATATAAGAAACATCATTCATGTTCAGGCCGAAATCCTGCTGATGTCCATCTGCATCCAAATAAACTAAAGAACCATCTGATTTCTGAATCAGCATATATTGGGATACACCTTTTGCATACTTGTATGCAAACATCTTTTTAATATCAGTGTTCTTCAGGGTAAATGTCTTGAGGCTTCCGTCGGTATCTATATATTTTGATGAACTTCCAAAATATAATACCGGATGCTTTACAGCTGAAGTGCCAGTGCCAAATACCAGGGTATCAGCCCCGATAATGCCGCTGCCGTCGATAGGAAGTGTAGAAGGAGATGTTGTGGTTAAACCTTTATAGTATTGAACCATACCATAGTTGTCCACAAGTATCATGGATCCGTCTGAAAGGAAGTATTTGTTTTTTATCTGGCTTTCATCCTGAATAATTCCACCATTACTTAAAGTTGCAGTGCCATCAGTATTGTTCAATATAAACTGCATGAGGTCATTATTATCATATAGCGATTTCGAATAAAAGCCCGTAAACCAGGAACCATACTTGGATTGATCATCTGCATTATATATTTTGTCTATGGTATAAGTAGAGGCATTCATAATAACAGAAGTTGCAGAAAAAAGAGTACTAACTGAAGTTTTTTCTTCATTTGGAATGTTACCATTTTCAGTAATAATATTTCCATTATTGTCTACAAAATATGGAATATACGAGTATGCAGTATAATATATTTTACCAGAGCTAGTATTATGTTGATAATAAAGATCTTGTACCTTGTATCCAGGGACTAAACTTTTAATACCAGTTACGTACTCTGTAGGTACATCTCCAACTAATTTATAAACAGTGCCATCTTCAGTTAAAAAGAATGTATCAGAATAGATATCGCATGAAATAACATCTTTAACATTGCTTAAATTGATTTTTGTAAATATTGATTTACTCTTTCCATCGCCGGTACCTAATCCACCGAAGCCAATCGCATATACAGAACCATCATTAAGTATTGCATATATACGTGAATTAACAACTAGATCATACGTAAAGCCCTGATTAGAACTGGTTTTATAAACTATATTACTATACACAAGCTTTTTCACATTATTGATATCTAATTTAACCGGTGAAGATGTTGCTGAAGTCTGCATAACAGTTCCATCTTGCATAGTAAAATACGAATAACTACCGTCTCTTGTTGAAATAATATCTTTAATACCTGTCATATCTAATTTAACAGGTATACTTTTATCGACTTTATCACCTATTCCAAGTTGACCATCATTATTGCATCCACATACATATACAGATCCATCCTCAGTCTGAAAGAATACTGATGTACTAGGTACTAACCTATAATTTGGAAATGACGAACTCAATACCACATTTTTAACGTTTCTTATATTAATTTCTACTGGTGTAGTTCTATTTGTCGTATCACCAATACCAAGTTGCCCTTTAGCATTTAAGCCACACGCATAAGTAGAACCGTCTTTCATTGTAAAAAATGTAGAGTATCCATTAGTAAAAACATCCTTTACACCACTTAACCCGATTTTTACAGGTGTACTTACATTTTTAGTATCTCCTGTTCCAAGTTGCCCATAATCATTTTTTCCACAAACGTATATCGAGCCATCTTTTGTTACAAAATATGTTGCATAATATTTTGAAGTAACAGTTTCTACATCCGATAGCCCTAATTTTATAGCAGTATTTGTGTAGGTCGTATCTCCAATGCCAATCTGGCCGTATTTATTAGATCCTAATACCATAACAGAATCATCATTTAGTACAAAGAACATCGCATCATCACCTGAAACAGTTTTCTTAATACCCTGTTGACTAACCTCGTCGGCAAAAGCTTTAACAGTAGAAACTTGAATACCAGCAACATTGGCAACAGTAGCTATGTTTGGTGCAACTATAGAAAATCCCATTGCGACACTAATTGCACCAGCTGCAATTTTTCTTCGAGTTTTTGGATTTAGAAAGTTTAACTCTTTTAAATTCATTGCATTACCTCCATTTTTTAATTAGAGGTCAGATCAACCTCGATTTAATGGTACAGCACGTTCCCGTCCTCAAAACTTATTTATTTCTTGTCTATTTTCATGGTGAAAATTCGGGTATAAATTTGGATAAAATGAAAAAGACTGTATCCTTTATGGACAAAGCCTTTTTTGCCAAATCATAAATCACATTTCCCATAATACATTCATTTCAACATCACTTGCATAGCTCAGCATAACATTTTGGTTTACAGCATTTCCGCTACCTCTAAATATCACATTAAAAGATATTTTACCGTCCTCTGTTTTAGTAAAATTCTGATCCACAGTTATACTTACCGTACTGCCATTTAACTTCTGGAATTTACTTTTAAGACTTGCAAGCTCATTATAATTTGATATCCCATATACATTTTTCAGGTTGTCTTTATTTGTATTGAAATACTCATTCAAATCCCTGCTGTTTTCTATATTTGCTATCTCTTTTATACCGGCATTCAACTTGTCTTCAGCATTTATATACTGATCCGTATTCAATAGCTTCTTGCTAAATAAAAAATAGAGAGATACAGTAGAATTTGATTTTTCCGCCCCTGACACTTTTGAAACATCGGGGACACTTGAACCTTCAGCTGGTGTAGCAAGTTCATCCATATTTTTTATACGTGTATTGTATTTGTCCGCATATTCCATATTTTCATCAAATCTCTTCTTTTCGGACAAACTGTGGCCTTGTTTCAGATATTCATTTGAGGTATTGAAATGCCTTGAGTTGATTTCATAAATCAATGCACAACTTATAAAAACTATAGCTATTGTAGCCGAAGCAAGCAATATCATCTTCTTTTTAGTTGAATCCACATTTTATTCCCCCATTCAATGCTTCAGTGCATCATTATAGCTGATTTTGCTCTTGGTTACCCTGAGCTTTATATTGACTCTTCCAAATTGGTTGGCTATTCCGCCTCCGGAACCGGTATTGTAATATGCTCCACTCCCAAAATAAACATCTATATGTGTGCCTGTTATGGCACCGCCCCTGTCTACAACCACATAGGCACCATTGGCATCAACTTTCTGCCCATTTGCCATTTTCCAGTACCTTTTGCTTTCTGGAACTTTGACAATTACAAGTGTACCAAAAGGTATGCTCTTATCTGCAGCTATAAGATGGTTACCTAAGTTTTTATTTGACACGTCCATACCGTTCCAGGCTGCATGAGTGCCGCCATTTAATCCTATATTATCTCCCGTATAAGCTGTTGCAACACCGCTTTTATAAACTATATTTGGATTATTAAATGCGTAATAGTCAGAACTTTCTGCAGCTATTATACTTGACAAATCCCATGTGCGGCTGTTTTGATTCTTCTTATTATAAGGATCATGAACGATTACTTTGTTATTACTGTCTATATCTACAAGCACAATGTAGTGATTTCCCTGGGTAAAAGTCGAACCCGGGCTTCCATATGCTATTCCATCAGTACCATGTACATTTGCTATGACAGGATGTCCCTGTTTAAGTTCATTTGCAATGCTCATATAATCGGATCTCCCATAATGTTTCATCGTAAGTCCGAAAAATGATGCTGCCTTGGAAAAATCATCATTTACATCAGTATCTTTGTGAACTCCGATATCATTCAAATAATTCGCCGCTTCATTGGGCTCCAGAATACCGTCGCTGTTTTTATCATATCCGCCAAGCTTCCCTTCAAGGCCGCTGACTACCATGGCAAGACTCGCAGGCGCAGATCCCAATTTATCTATTGTGGATCCTGCATATGAATTACTTCCCCATCTGCTGTCCCATTGATAAAAAGTGGGAATCATTCCTGCAGAAATTCCGGTGTTTGAACCTCCAAGATCCGCCAGAAGCGAATCCAGTGTCAGATCACTAAGTTTGCCGTTTATCCAGTCACCATTTTGCTCCTTCCTGTCAAAGTTAAACCCGGATTCTATTATGAAGTATATTGCATCATCCACATCCTTTTCTTCAGGAAAATCGTGCTTTATTATAGACCTTAACCTGGAGAACAATTCACCCTGAAGCTTGTACCCATCATACACAGGTTTTGTTACAGTGTGAGTACCCTCGGAATCAGTATAAGATGAAGTAACCTGATTGTACTGCAAATCCACTTCTCCCCATATGCTGCTTATATGTGTCACAACTGCTATGGAACCTGTATGTTTTTTAGTTACAGTGACTTTCTTACCTGTATCAATTCCAAGAATAGTTTCTTCTTTTTCGTAAGTTACAACATCAGTAGTAGTTTCATTTGAAATTGTAAATTCCGGTTTCAGTTCATCCGCTATTTTATGATCATTTTTTTCTATCTTCTCTTTTATGATTTTCTGGTTGATAATATCGGTTACGGGATTGCCCTGAGAATCTGAATCACCATTATCTTCTGTATCATTTCCGAAACTGCCGCTAAAGAAATCCTCCGGTTTTATACCCAGTGACATTTCCATGTATTTCATATATCCAAATACATTCCCGGGACTTAAATAAAACTTTCTTATTATATTGTAAGCATCTGTATAGTCAATTTCATTTTCAGATATACTATCGGATGTAGTATCACTATTATCTGAACTGCTGCCAGAATCCCCTGAAACATCGGCTATTCTCCTTGCACCTGCATAGTCATTTCTTGCACTAAGCAGAGAAACCTTTACTACATCACCTGTCCTTGGAGCTTGAATGTATTTCCCTTCACCTATATACATACCTACATGTGCCGGTTGATTACCTTCAAAGAATACTAAATCCCCGGGTTTCAGAGCTGACCTGTCTACAGAAGTTCCAACTTTGAACTGTTCCTGGGATGTTCTTGGAAGATTTATATTGAAATGCCCGTAACAATACTGTACAAGTCCCGAACAGTCAAAACCCTTCGGGCTTGTACCTCCCCATAAATAGGGAACACCTAAAAACTTCAATGCGTAATTTACAACGTCGCTTGTGCTCTTGAAATCTTCAGGTATACTTACTGAGTCACCTCCACTACCTGAATAATTATCTCCATATTTCACATAATCAGGTACCCCAACATTTATTTTATCATCCAGATACTCTTGCAGGTCTTCCAGTATATCTTTGTTGTCATTAGTTGAAAGTGATGAACTTACAGTATTGTCCCCCATGTCTCCTATGTCGGCTGCAAGTGCTCCAAAAATTACAAAGGCAATGACAAGAAGTATTATTACTCCTATTACAAGAGGGTTCTTTAAAACAAACTGTCTGGCAAATGACTTAAATTTATTCTTAGCAAATCTTTTAAAGAAATTCTCCCTATTGTTGTTATTCACAGTACCATCACCACCTTACCACCTGAATCCGTCAATATTCGTGTATGGACTTGTTCTGGCGATAACTGCGCTTTGCTGTTTAAGAGAAAGACCATTTATTGGATTGGCATTTGTTATTACTTGAGAAGCTCTTCCTATATCACCATGTTCCAAAGCTGATTTGAATTTCTGTGCATTCCTATTGTGAGTAATCTCAAATTTATGGCCATCTACATTTTTATTTATGCTTTTAGTTTCACCGCCAAAGAGCTGTGTAAGTGCATCCTGTTTACTAAGTTTGTTTTCTCCACCTGCAAGGGACTGCATCTGTTCTATTGTGGCGTTTATGGCCTTGCCGGCTATTACCCTGTTTGCCATTCCAGTATTTTTATGATTCATTGCCCTTGAAACCCCGCCAAGTACTTTGGCACCCATAGGCTTTTCTGCTGCAAATTTTTTCAAGTTGTCATTCAGCATTGATGAATACAGCATATGCCTCGAACCTGCCGCTTTTAAATTGTTCATATTCACATTTCCTTCTGAATCGGTTATTGGCTTTAGCGAGTCTAATCCATTAAAATTTTCAGGGTTTATTATAGGATCTGTCTCTGAATTTTTTACATTATCTGACGCATAACCGCCAGCACCTGTTCCGTTTTCACTATCCATATAATTTAAAAGGCTTTCTTCATATTCATTTGGCTTTTTATTATGATTTTGATTACCTCTATTTTGTGCCGCCTGGGGATTACTTGACATTTCACCTTGATCAGTACTGCTGGACTGTCTGAAATTTTCAGTTGCACTGGCAGCTGCCGCTGTCTTTCCTGCGGCATCTTTTGCACCTTGAGAACTTCCCTGCGGCTTTTTACCACCAGCTCCAAATACAGCCGAGCCAAGAGCGGAATTCCTTAACCCACCTATATTTAGCCCATTTGAAAGTTTTGAGGGATTTCCTACCTTAAACGTTCTTGCCATGGCACCAGCAGCACCTATAGCAAGCTTCGATACAGGGCCAAAAGATCTGCCTGCTATGGACATTTCATCAACACCTGCAAGCTTGGTAAACAATCCCTGAAGTGAATTTCTGAAAACTTCTGCCAGTTTGACAAGAGCAAATACCCAGACAAGGGCATAAAACCAATTTTTCCATGAAGATCCGGAGAGACTTATAATCATTATGCTAAAGGTAAATGCATAAAAGAACTGCATAGTCGCATTGGTTATCATCTCACCAAACCATATCTGTATGGCCTGTGTCCTGTTGTCTATACCCCAGAAAAGTGCAGCAAGCGGTGTAAATGCATACATGGCAGTAAGTATTATTTTTCTTACCATGAACAGCATGTTTATCTGGAAAAACTTCCATGCAAACAGACACTTTACAATGGCACTTGTAAGAAAAGATCCGGTTTTGATGCTGTCTACCATGGAAATATCAGTCACATAGTTGTCTTTTCCAAGCGATGCATTGAATATGGATACAACGGCATTTGTCATATCACTTGACAGAAGGAATAACCCTTTAAGAAGAAGTGGCCCTAAAGCTATAAGTGCCAATGAGAACAGCCATCTGCAGACATCCTCCTGTAGCTGCGATCTCTGGGCAGGTCTGTTCGCAGACATTATGAGAGAAATTCCAGTCTTGGCCACCATCAAAAGTACAAGTGGTGCACATATAGAAGAGACAAGCAAATACATATAGTTTAGATTTGACCATTCTGCATTAGTAAATGGTGGAACTGTTATGGTTCCAGTTACACCGAAGGCATTGGCACTGGAATTGAATATGAGTTTATCCAAAGGTAAAAATCCGAAATACTTGTCAAACAAATTAAATATACATTTTTCAACGGAAAGAAAAATATTTCCAAAGGCTTTAACTACGAAATTACCGTCATCATCAGTTATGGTTGTGGTCGGCACATTTATCAAACTGGAATTCCCATCTGTAATTGCAGATCCTAGATGGTTGGCCACCCCTATTAGAAAACCACTGAGTAAAATACAGGATCCCAAAATACTGCACCCGAGAATTATCTTTCCGAAAGCCGTCATGGTCTCTTCTCTTTTGGTTTGGCTGTTTTTTACAAGTATCATTCTCATAGCTGCAAGTCCCATGGAAAAAGCTACAATAGTGCCTCCAAACAAGTAGATATAATATGAAATAGTGTGCTGGGCTTTTTTAGTATCTGCACCATTCATGTCAAAACTTACAGTTTTTGTAGTAGTAGCAGTAACAGCAAATTCTTTTCCGTAGCTTTCGTAAGATGGTGCTGCTTTTATAGGTTTAGTTACTGAAAAGGAAAATGCCAGGAAAAACACCAGTAATACAAAAAAATCTAACAGATATCTATGCTTTTTAGACATAAAACCAACTCCTTTCTAGCCTTTATCACGGTTCTGCAAATTCCCATTCAAATTCCTTGGGTACGACTTCCATAAGCACAAGATCCTGCTCTGTACGCAGGATAGCTTGTCCGCTCGAGAAGCTTGAAATATACTCACGACAATTTGCCGACAGATTGAAATACTTTGCTGTTTCCCTGGCTACACTAGGTTCAAGTTTAAGTATTATTTTGGTAGCACAGAGTGATACTATAGCCCTTCCCTGCTGGGTAGCTATAAAATCCTCAATAAATTGTGTAGCAAGTGTAAGTGCTATGTTGAAAGCCCTTCCAAACCTTGCTATATTGTCTATAAAATCAAGTGCTCTTTCGAACTTGGTAAACAGCGATCCCTCGTCTACATATACATCCTTCAATATATTTTTAAGTTTCCAGTTTGAAAATTTGGCCCATATCCATGACATGGTGTTTATAGTTGCAAAAAACTTAGAAAAATCATCGGCCAGGTTTTTGAAACTTATAACAATAAGCCTGCTTTTCAAATCCACAGTACTTTGGCAGTCAAAAATGGCCATTGGACCATCTCCAGTTATCATCTTCATAATTTCAGTAAGTTCAGTGAGATTTGCAAGCTGGGCGCTCCTGTTGTATTCCACAAGACCGTCCCTCAAATTTGAAAGTGTAGGAAGTCTCTTTTTTACCTTGCCGGTATAAAACTTACCCTCTACTGCTTTTTCAGCTTCTATATAAAGGCTGTCTGCATTTTCCGTTATCTTGCAATCGGAGTACAATTTACTTACCACACCGTCAACAGCTGTAATCTCCTGTCCTCTAAGCGGTTTCCCCCTGAACCTTTCAGCAAAAATAGAAATCATATTCACTATTTCAGTTCTTTTTCCGTAGAGATTGATTTTTCTCTTTCCATGTTCGTCTTCCTCTATCTCAAGATCAAAAGGGTTTATACCGCTTTTGACTCCAGGTTTGAGTTCTATAAATTGTCCTCCAAGAATTTCAGCCTGCTTGCGATATTCACCTTTGGGATCCATTATTACCGACCATCTGCCAGCTGCAGTTCCTCTGGCAGATTTTACATGCATTAAAACGGATTTTCCGGCACCTGTTGTTCCACAGATAAAAGTATGTGGATTGGTAAGTTCCGGAGCACCTATAAAATTGTTGTAAAATATATAGGACTTCGTATTCAGGTTTCTCCCAAGCAGTATCCCTCCCCTGTGTGAAAGCTGTGTATTTCCCAATGGAATAAGACTTGCTATAGCCCCTGTTGTCATATTTCTAAGATAGGAAGAGTATGATAGATTGAGCGTCGGAAGTCCTGAAATAAAACTTTTGCTTTGATCATAAGTAAGACACCTGATCTTTACAGCTTTTCTACTGCATAAATCATTCAAAGAATTGGATCTATCATCAAGATCCCTGGTATCTCTGCCCCATATAAAAATAATTGGCTGTGCAAAGAACATCCTTTCTTTGTTTGTCTGGATGAGTTCTCGCAGTGCATCAAGATCATCCGCCGCATGTGCCACTCCATAATCCACAGCATATCCATGCTTTACCTGAAGGTTCAGATTAGACTTAAGCTCAGAATATTTGGAGGTGAGCCGATTTATTATCTCAGCATCAGGAATTGGCTCTACATAAGTTGAAATATCTATGTTTCCCAACGTAAACAGATCATTTAGAAAACCTATATACATCTGCCTCGGGTAATTTGTTATAGCATAAACACGAACATATTTATTCGGTCCCAGGTATATATAATCATTGTTTTCACTGAAAACATCGGGGTAAATTAAATCCATGATATTTGATGTTTTATCAAATATATCACCTGTTTTTTTATTACTTTTGCCTGGTTTCTTTTTGAATTTCTTCCCTTTCAATATCATATTCATCTTCTTTTTTGTCCTCCTTTCCCGAATAGATCTCCTGGCCTATACCCTCTGTATAAAGCTCCATTGCACCATTTTTGATAAGTTTTTCTATCAGTATGTTGTCACCACGCTGCAATATATCAGCAAAAAGCTGGGCAATTTGGTATGAATTCAGTATGGATACCCTCATTTTTGCCCCAATAAGCTTGGACATTACCAGGTTGCATTTATACCTGAGGTCATTTTTTGCCCTTTCCTCATCTTTTATATCAGTGCCAATAATGCAGAAACTTCTAAGTACATATACTCCCCTGCTGTTTTCAATTTCCTTATATGAGTTATACAGTTTGTCAGAATACTGCCTTAGCCCCTCCGGGATATTTTCATCAGCAGATTCTACTGTTTTTAAAACAAGTTCTGCCGGCTCTTTTGTTTCTATTCTTGTTGGTGTTGTAAAAAATTGAATTGAATCATTTAGAGAAAGTGCAAACTGGAGAAGTTTCAATTCCATAACTTCTATTTCATCATCAGTAAGAAGCGGAATATCAGGTGAGGATACGCTGAGTATGATTCTCCTTTTACCACTTAGGAGCTGAATTTTATTGTTTTTTATGTCATTCATACCTATCAGTTTCTTTATTTCAGGCAGAGACTTTGTTTTGACATCTTTATTTTTATTGGAAGTTTTAATGTCCTTATCTAAATACTTACCACTCTTTTTATTCTCATCATCTATTCTTGTATAGATATAGGCCCCAATTGGAAATGAAAGCCCTATAAGTACAAGAACAACTGCTATAAGCAAATAAATCCCTTCTTTCCAGACAAGCCATAACACAACTATGGTTGGTTTTTTATAACATGATTTCTCAACTTGTACATGACGCATTTAAATAAATATTTATCAATATTTATACCGTCTTTCTTAATGAAAGCCATAATAATACAAAATATTGAAAACGGTAATGAAACTACAATTCTAACTGCGAAAGACAAAAAATTAAATGAAATAGCACCACCTACGGTTGTCCTTGACATATAGCCTGTGTTCAATATGAAAAGTAGCAATATGATAAAAACTGCAAGCACAATCCATGCAAACTGTCTAAGTGAAAGGTACCCGCCAATAATCTTGTCTTCACTGTCTATGTTGTAAGGTACAGTAAAATATGTCACATATATCACCCCTCTTTTTTATATAAACAGCAGCAGAAGATCCACTGCTGCATTTGTTTTTGTTCCTATCCTTTGAGCCCAAAAGTACCCCAAAAGAAACCTACGAAAATTGCAATAGCACCAATTAATACAGCCCCACCAACTATCCATCCAATTGATGCAAGGGCTTCAGTACGGGTTTCCTGTCTTTTATGTGCGAGTATCATTGTAAGTCCGACAATTCCCATGGCTATAGCTATGGCTCCACCACCTACAGCCATAAGTACTGTCTTTGTAGAACCAAACAATCTGCTTTCCACAGCTTTTGATGATTGAGTGCTGATAGCCTGATCTATGCTGTCTGCAAGTACCGGGCAGTTTACCACAATGATTGCAGATAATGTAAAAAAGGCATCCATAACAACTTTCCTGCCATTTGTTAAAAGGTTTCTCAATTTTTTCAGCATGAATACACCACCTCCTTTCTTCTGCATCTCATTTCTCTTTACTTACCTGCACCCGCGGTTTTTGCCGCTGTGATTATAAGACCCAGAATGAGCGGGGCAAGATAAAACAAAAACAAAACTGCAATGGTAGTAGCAATACCACACCATCCAGCTTTTTTAATATTTTTTGACATTAATATTCCTCCAAGGAGTAAAACCAGCGCAGATATCAAAAGTACAAGTTTTGCGATTGGAAATACAATTGGATCCAAGGAATTGTAGATAAACTGTATTACAGCATTTATACTGTGTGAAAAATCGGAAGAAGACACGGCCTGAACGGCTCCTGAGTCTATATTTTCTGCTGCAAGGACAGTAAAAAACATTAGATTCAAGTAAATCACCTCCCATCTGTAGCACAGATTTTTTCATCATCCTGGTTGAACAGCTCAAATCGTAATTTTCTAATGGAATTTTTTTTGATTTTATAGACCTGAGATTTCTCTAAATTTAAAAGAGCTGAGATTTCCTTGAGCTGCATCTGATCAAAATAAAATCTTTTCAATATAAATATTTCCAATTTGGATAATTTACAATATCTGAAAAGCTGGGTTAAGAATATATGATTTTCTACATTTTTGAACTCATTGAATTCACTTTTGGCATGTAAATTCGTTATTTCATCCAGTGATAACAAACTTTCAGATTTGAATTTTTTAAACTTTTCTGGATCTTTGGATTGCCTTTTCGATCTCATATAACTTCTGATTTTATAATCCGGAAGATGTACATAAAACGTATTATTGCTCATATATTTCCATATTTCCCCTTTGATATATGGATAAGCGTAAGCTAGAAATTCGGAATTGCTTTCAAGATTATAGTTTCCAAGCGCTTTCAAAAAGCCTATTTTGCCCTCAGATACCAGGTCCTCGAAATTTGTATTTGAAATGCTTAATTTATGTGCTATCCAGTAAATGTAATTTATATTTTTATTTAAAAGAGTTGAAACAGCTTTTTTATCCCCTTGCTGGGCTTTTTTTATGAGTGTATTATCCATGGAGACTCTTCTATATTTGTTTTTCCTAATGTTGCTACTTTCTTTTTTACTGCCTTATAGCTGGCATCCTTCAATTTAATCATGATGTTCATCAATTCTGTTTTTCCCTCCTAGTAAACTACCTTACATTAGAATTGTCAGGGTAAGTTTACTTGGATTTTAAAGTTAAATCGACCTTAATTAAATGGTACAACATATTTTTAATTATAAATTTGGCCATTTCTTATCCGTTTTTGGAGTAATAATTGGTATATAAATTTAAAATTTTTGATATTAACACAAAAAAATAAAGGATGTTCATATCCCACTTGTTGAAATAAGAGACTTCCCTACTTTAGCTGAATTATCCTATTTATAATACTGTCCTTTATACTCTATAATTATATAGCCATTTTTCTGCTTCCTTTATTCTGTCATAAGTATCAATGCTGATACATTCCGTAAAGTGAACTACTCACCACTTACCTGAGCCTTACGGCTGTTAACGGTTGAAATGGAAGCTTTGATGAGTCTAACGACTCAATTTAAGAAGTTTGGCTGCTAGGCAACCCTTATTCTTACGGGCGTGTCCACTTCGCCCCTATTGTATAGCCCCTCAAGGGACACAACGCTACTTTTACTGAGGATGTTCAATGCACCGTTTACGTCTGCATTGATGTAAGAACCTGCCTTTGTCCGGTACAGTCCGCGCTTTACACGCCTGCCCGAGAACTTGTACACGTCCGGATTGTCAGCATTGTAGACAGGAACAATATCCCTGTCAAAAAAGCTCGCTTTTGATGTGTAGCTTTCCTCCTGTTTCAGGTATTTGATGCCGTAAAGCTGGCAGAGATATTCAAGTTTGTCCCGCAGCTTGCCAAATGGAATGTTCACGAAGTTTTGGTTGTTGGCTTTCCCTATTCTGCTGCTTGTCTGGAATGTCTTATTGTATCCTACTACAAGTGTACCAATTTTACTTTTCAGACAGTAATTTATGATGATACGGGCAGTCTTCGCCATATAGTCGTTAACTTTGTTGTTGCGTCTGCGGGCTATTGACTTCTGGCGATTTGTGGTGCATTTTCCAAATTTCTGCTTGTCCTTGATGCTCTGCAGCCGTGCATTCTGCTTGTTGTACCACTGGTTGACAGATTTGAGCCTGCGTCCGTCTATGATGAAACTCTCGCCGGCAGAAGTCACACAGGTAGCCAGGTTGTTAATTCCAAAGTCAACTGCCAGTGCTTTGTTTTTATCTAAGTTTCTTTGTTCTTCTTTCACTTCATAAGTGTACTGAATTTCAAAGAACCTGGCTTTTGCCTTAGGTATTATGCGTATCTCCTTAATCTTCTTGTCCAGGAGAATAGGCGGGATTGCAATCTCAACTTTGGCGTGTTTTTTCTTGAACTGGTTTGAGTATGGCAATACAAGTTTATTGCCTTTCAGGCGGACAAAACCGATGACAAGTGTGGTGAATCCATGTTTCGGTAAGTAGTGCGGGAGTACAACGTCCCGGAAATTATATCGCCCCTGTCCGGCCAGTTTGATGAGACCGAAGAATGATTTAAACGAGCCGTCCACTTCCCTAAGGATCTGCTGTGCCATATTTGAGTTAAGTGTCTTATAGTTAGGGCTGTCCTTCAAAAGGGTATAGTTCTTCTGGTAGTTCAGGTACTCACCCTCACGGAAATAATACTGGCGTATATTGTAGATGGCTTCATTGGTAAGATTCTTTGCCGCATGGGCCAGCTTACGGATATTCAGGTATTCTTCCCTGGACAAATGTTTTACCTGTTGTTTGACTGTTAAGTACATGGTATTTCACCTCGCTTTCTGAGGTTATTATACTATCTTTGACGTATCTTTTCTCCATACCCTTGTATTACATAGTATTTTAAATATAGAAATATCACAAATCTATCTCTGAATAATGCCGTATTATTAAGCCTTTATTTTTCTTTAACAAGCTTTATCCATGGCTTAAATGAATCTTTTTTTACCACACCTAGCATATTACAAAATTTTTCAAAGTTAACTAAACTAAATAAGTCAAATTTACGATTATTAATCAGCTGATCAGCAGTTTCTATACATCCTTTTGAAAAATCTTTAGCTGTAGATTATAATGGACCCAAGAATTCAGACAAAAAAATGCTTGCTTTTTAGTTAGGTTCTCCATAATATTTTTATTAAGGATGGTGAATCACATGAGGAAAATTTACAGCTCCGAATTCAAAGCAAGATTAGTACTGGAAGTACTTCGTGGAGAACGTACTTTAAGCGAAATAGCTTCTGAAAATCAAGTCCATCCCAATATGCTCACAAGATGGAAAACAGAAGCTGTAAAGAATTTTTCACAGCTTTTTGAAAAAGAAGCATCTAAAACAAAGCAGCCAGAACCAGCCAATACTATTTATCCTTACCTGCTCAAAAACCTTGTAATAATGTATCCTGATCAAGTGTGGAGCATTGATATTACCTACGTTCCAATACACAAAAGCTGGCTTTACCTGGTGGCAATCATCGACT
>NZ_JAJJPB010000021.1:0-61664 GCF_020908015.1 Clostridium aromativorans | reverse complement strand
TAATTATAAAAAGTCTTTAGTATAAATAAAAGGCCTTTCAGCCAGGTAATTGCTGGAGGCCTTTCCTTATTTTCTGCCTAAAAATATTTTACTTACTCAAATTTTTCATCTATACTAACTTCAAATCAGTCTTTCAATCCCATTTATATCAATCCCTTTAACTATTTTATATATTTATTTTTTCCAAAGAAGAACTGCCTTCGAGGAATTCTTTTGTAGTTCTTCTGTAGATAACTTTGGGATGTGCGAGTAATCTAGATAATACACCGCTGATATATCCTTTTTTATCTCTATAAATCTATTGTCGTCATCATAATCAAAAAATGCACTATTGTTAATAGTATACTTATATTGCTTATCCTTTTGTGGCTTAGAAAAATACTTTGTCCATATAGTATCTGTGTAATAAATATATGCAACACGTTGTTTTACACCATTTTTTTCAATTGTGGTATTCCATTTATACGAACAGTAGTAATCATCCCTGTTAAAATAAACATCAACCATCCCGTTATCTCCCTTTTTCACACTCACTAGTCCGTTTTCGTATGGAATTGGCATCTGGTAGTGAAAGATAAATGAAAATCCTCCTAATAATACAGCAATTGCACATATAACTGAAATAACTGATACCATAACATTTTTTCTAAACAGCTGCCTTTTTATTCCTTTTAATATATCAGATTTTGCTTGCTCTGCTGCTTTCTCGTCATTAGTTTGAATGAAATCGCCATCCATATCATCAAGATATTTTTTGCAGGTATCACACTCTAGCAAATGTTCCTCAATAATGGTACGACTTTCATCACTGCAAACATTATCACGGTAGAGCGGCAGTAAATCTTTAACTACTTCACAGGGAATTTTCATTTTAACACCTCCTTGATTTTAATCTTTGCACGATGAAATGTGACTCTTGCCCAGCTTTCTGTTTTCTCAAAAAGCTCAGCAATTTGTAAAAAAGATAATTCACCAAACACCCGTAAAGTAAAAACCTCTTTATATGGTTCATCTAAAAGATGAAGTATTTTATGTATTTTCCAAACTGTTTCACTATCTATTAACTTTTGCTCAATACATTCACCTTCATTTTCTTCACGGGATTCATCTGTAATATGTTTATTTTTCTGATATGCCGAAAAATAAGTATTTTTTGTTATTTGGCACAACCAAACTCGTATTTTACAGTTTCCTTTAAACTTGTCTATATTTTTCAAAGCTTTAAAAAATGTTTCCTGGGTTATTTCCTCTGCCAAAGTTCCATCACGGCATAGCGACAGAGCATATTTATAGACATCAGCAAAATATTGAGAGTATATAATTTCAAAATCAGTCACAGTTTCACCTCTCTCTCATACATAAGACTCTTAAAACTAAATTTCGTTACAATCTTTTTAAAAAATTTAAGCATATTGCTCTAACACACTTAATTAAATTTATAAACTCTGACCCAGTTACTCCTAATATATTTCCTGTAGTATCTTATTTCTTTAATTCCAACACAAAAAGATAAAATTTGATTTGCTAACTGTAGAATTGATTCTGCAATTCAACGTCTAATGGCTCTTGGGATGATCTTGAATCAATCCATGTCATCCCGCAGCGCGTCAATGATGTTTTCTTTTCTGATCTTACCCGTAGCGTACAGCATTGTAATGAAAACGACAAAGAATACACTCAGCATACTGATTATCATACTGCCCCACGGGAATACGTAATTGAAGTTATTCATCCTTTCTGCGACCACAAACCCTTCGTAGATTAGCCATGAAAGAAACCCCGCGATGGGAAACCCAAACATCAGCGTTCGTATACCGTAAAAGGCACACTCAAAATTCATCATCTTATTGAAATCATGGTCGGACATTCCCATGGAGCGGAGCATGGCGAGCTCCCGCCTGCGCAGCCTGATATTCGTGGAAATCGTGTTGAACACATTGGCAACCGCTATCAATGAGAGCATGATAGTAAAAACATAAGTGAATACGTCCACCACAAAGGTGAGACTTCGGAATAGGTCAACGGCCGTAGACAGATTGTGCAAGGTATAGTCAGAGGCAACGCCCTCTCTCGTGATGATCGACTGTATTTGTACCATAGACTGTGCTGGATTTTTTGACCAGAAAGTCAAGCCAAACTTTGCAGGCACACCCAGTGCGTTAAACTGCGGCTTCATCTGGTAAGGGGCAACCACCATAAAAAGATAAGTAGGCGTCGAATCCCTAGGTAGTGTGTCTAACGGGTAGGAATCCACAAAGGTGGCGCGGATCGTTTTCGCCTGCTCCCCGGAAGGAGAGGTAAGCGTAAAATCCATAGAACTGTTTGTGAAATAAGTAGTATGTTTGATTGTATTTATTCCTACGATGAGAACCTTTGCGTCCTGTCCGATATATTCCGCTTTGGGCAGGCCAAGGCTTTTGATAAAGTCGTAATAAATGTTATCCTCAATAAACTGAACATCCAACGGCAGTTTCAATGTTTTCCCTGTGCTTTTATCACCTGTAGACTGCCGGTAGGTTTTCATAAAATCACTTGGAAGATCGCTTGTCATGCAGAGATAAGTCTGATCCGTCTGATAGGTGCTTTTATAAACGCCGTCAGCGGTTTTCAGCTTGTCATACAGCTGAAACAACTCGTTTTCCTCCATATCTTGTGCAGAGAAAACGATGTCGCCGTCCATTTCTACGGTGTACTCTTTTACAAGCTGTTTCAATGTGGTTCCAAAAGCACTTCCCGATACAAACAATACGACGCTTAAAGTAAGAGACAGAACAACGCTGCGATAGCGTTTTTTATTTCTCCTAAAATTCTTTAGTGCTAGCGTTCCCTCCAAACCGTAAATACGCTGTGCGAGCTTTGACGTTTTAATGGCCTTCGATTCAATTTTGATCTCGTTGGTCTGGCGTATACACTCCATCACGGGAATAGCGGAGGCTTTTTTGGCCGGAATATAGGCCGAGAACAGAATCGTAATCAAGCTGACTGCTGCCGCCACAACCAGTGCGGGTGCGGACACCGACAAGGTCAAGGGTACATTGCTGCTCATAATAGTGCTGAAATTACTTGCAATAATAGGTTGAATAGTTTATTGTCCGAAGCACCCAAAAAGCGCAGCACATCATCGTTAAAGACATAATCTCCTGCTCCGACTGTGTTGCTTGCGTAAGCATGGACTTCTCGCGGGTTTTTCAGCGTGACAAACAGGCTAAAGCTGTCCGCTTGGTTTTGCATATCTGCTTTCGTTATCAAAGTGTATCCCGGTGCGGAATGTTCCTCAAATCCGGGTCTTTCGCAGATACCTACAACCGTGTAGGTTCTCTTGGCTTTTGGCACAAGAGTTTCTTTGGACATCCCTGGCTTATTCCCAGAAATGTAGGGGTTGTGTTGATTAAGCTTTTTGTTGACCTCCATGCGGCTTCCAACAGCAAGTGTAAGCTTGTCGCCCACCCTGAATCTAACGCCGCCCTTTTCCGCAACGTGGGCAGGGACAAGAACCTCCCCGCTGTTTTCAGGCAACCTGCCAGAAATCAGGCTTATTGGCAAGATATCAAAGGCTTTCTTGTTAAATCCGGCTATAAAAAGATAGGGCTTTTCGGGACTTTTCCCACCGTCAAATTTTGCGTAGCCGATATTTTCAAACACTGCGGTGTTTGCAACTTTGTCGCTGCTTGCCTGTTTTGCTACGAAAGAAGAATCCACATCCTCAAATTCGACGTGCCAACCGCCATATTTCGCAATAGAACCATTTAACATATAATTCAGCAGGGAAGTGCCAAAGGTAGCAACTGCCGTAATCATGACGGCTGACAGAACAACTCCGACGATTGTTACAAGTGTTCGTGTGCGATTCTTTTTCAGTCCTTCTAGGACGACTTTATTAAAGATGTTCATTATCGTGCCACCTGCCTCTCATCCCGAACCACTTTTCCATCTGCAATAGTAATAATACGGTCTGCCTGCAGAGCGATATTTTCATCGTGGGTGACGAGAATCAGGGTCTGCCCATATTTTTTATTGCTTTCTTTCAGCAGTTTGATGATTTCCTGTCCGTTACGGCTGTCCAGGCTGCCGGTGGGTTCATCGGCCAGCATAACCGCTGGAGCGTTCATCAAAGCGCGTCCTATAGCAACACGCTGCTGCTGACCGCCTGAAAGCTGATTGGGTAAATGCGTTTTACGGTCTTTTAGCCCAAGCAAATCCAACAAATCATTCAGCCGTTCCTCGTTGACCTTCCGTTTGTCCATCAGTATAGGCAAGGTGATGTTTTCCACCACATTCAAAGTGGGAATGAGGTTATGAAACTGGTAAATCAGTCCGACCTGCCGCCTGCGGAAAATAGCGAGTTTTTCATTGTTTTGTGCATATACATCCTGCCCTTCCAGATACACCTTTCCACTGGTCGGCACGTCCACACCCGCGATGGCGTGCAGCAAGGTGGATTTACCGGAGCCGGAAGAACCGATAATTGCAGTAAAATCCCCTTTTTCGATTGTAAGCGAAACATGATCAAGGGCCGTAACTTGATTTTCACCCTTGCCGTAGATCTTGCATAAATTTTCTGTTTTTAAAAACTCCATTATGTGAGCCTCCTCTTTCATGTTTTACCTATATAATAGAACTTTCAACTTACATCTCTGTGACTTTAAGGTGAGAGATCCGTCACTTTGGAAAACGAATGGAAAATATTGCACCGCCCTGCGGGTGATTTTTGGCGGTAATCGTCCCGTCCTGCCATGTTATAATCGTCTTGCAGAGAGCCAATCCAATCCCGTATCCCGTAGTGCCTGCATTTTTCCCACGATAGAACCTGTCAAACAGACAGGGTAAATCTTCTTTTTCAAAGCCCGCGCCGCTGTCGTGGATGGCAATTTCGGTAAACAGTGGGTTGGACCTGCAAACAATCTCAATCTTCCCGTTATCGCCAGCACTTTCCATGCAATTTTTGAGAATGTTTTGAATTGCTTCCGAAAGCCAACCAAAATCACCCTGAATAATTATCCCTTTCGGCACGTCTGTTTGAAAGGCAATATTGTGCAGTTCCATCGGAATCAAAAACTGGTGAAGAGCAGCACTGATCAAAGTGTTCACATCAATCTGATCGCTTTGGAACACCACAATGCCTGCGTCCAGGCGGGATAATTTCAACAGGGAAGTAAGCAGCCAATCCATCTGTACAAACAATTCTTTTGTTTCCCGTATCAATGCTTTCCGTTCATTTTCGTCAGGGTTATTCTCTAACAATGACAGAATAAGGTTTACGGATGTGAGTGGAGTGCGGAGTTGGTGAGCTATGTCGGCCATCGAATCAGCAAGATGTTCTTTTTCTTTTTTTAGTGCATCGTTTTGTTCCCGAATACGCAGCGTCATTTTTGTTATTTCACTTTGCAAAATGGAAAGTTCGCCCTCATCTAATTCACCAATATACAGACGGTCAGCGTTATGAAGCACAAGATCGATTTGATCTGAAATTTGCGCAATTCTTTTATATCGGGCTTTGGTAAACGCAAAAAACGCTGTTCCAAAGGCAGTGGCAGAAGCAATGGCAAGAATTCCAGCCAACCTATTGACTGCAAACCCCAACGTCACAGCGACGGCAGCTATTAAGGAGAACAAAATGGCAATCTGCCGAAACTCCCTATTTCGAAGCATACCCGTCCCCCAATCTATATCCCGTCCCCCGAACGGTCAAAATTATTTGCGGGTTTGCCGGGTCATCCTCTATCTTTTCCCTCAAGCGTTTAATGTACACGGTCAATGTATTGTCATTGACAAACTCGCCTGCAGCATCCCACAATTCGTCAAGCAGCCTGCTCCTTGTGATAATGCTTTTGGGGTTGTTAATAAACACCAACAACAAGCGATATTCTAAAGCTGAAAGAAAAATTTCACTGTCCTCCTTTTTCACGACGCCGCTTGTCATATCCACATGAAGCCCGAAAATTTCAAAAGCCGATGGAGAACGTCCACTCTTTCGCAGGGCGGTTCTGATTCGTGCAATCAGTTCACGCGGACGAAAAGGCTTGGTGATATAGTCGTCTGCACCCATGTTCAGCCCGGTAACAACACTTGCTTCATCACCGGAAGCCGTCAGGAAGATAACGGGAAGATCCTGCGTTTGTTTGATTTCCGTACAAACTGTAAATCCATTTCCGTCAGGCAAAGAAATATCAATCAACGCCAAGTCAAATTTATTTCCGGCAAGCGCGGCAAAGGCATCACCCCGCGTAGAGGTGTGAGTGACTGTAAATCCCTCCGAGCGGAGCAGAAGTATAAGATTTCTGGCGATTGCTCTATCGTCTTCAACTAAAAATATCCGTTTCATTTATTTTCACCATCCTTTGCTTTACTGATTTTATACCTTATTTTATTATATTTCTTCAGGCATAAATACACAAACTGTGTCCACAGTTGCATATTTTTTGTAAATTGAGTACTTCACATTATTTATTATAATCCTTCATAAAATTATAGAAGGTATTCAAAATTTTCTATATTTCTCTTTATATCATTACAATGAGAAACATATTAATGTTACTTTTTTAAGCAGGATTATTCATCATTTCACTATTAACATTCATAGTTTTACTTATTAAAGAAATAAAAAAATAGTAGCTCCTACCGGCAAGTGGTTGCTACCATTTTTATTTAATAAACTTAGTAATACCAGTTGCCTAAGCAACCGGATTGTACACTACAGGATATTACCAGCATCCTGTTTTTATTTTCTCTCTTTGTATTCGTATTATAACACATTTTACAATTTAAAATCATATATTTATGAAATTTTTATCATTATTAACTTCACCTAAATTCACCAAGCCCATTTATATCAGTCTCTCATTACAAAAAGTCTACGTTATTTACAGTACTATTCACTATAACTACTATGAGTTACGTTTTTCTATTTTATTCTTATGCATATACCAATTTAAGTATTATTTCAGCAGAAATTTTATTCTAGAGTCATTTTTTACAAGATCAAGGATTTTATCTTTTTTAATCGACTGTTTTACTAATCTTTCATATTCATCTTTACTCCAACTATGGGTCACCTTTAATTTTCTGTGCCTATATAGTTTTGACTTCATAAAGTTATTCATACTGTCTGCTTCATTTACCATATTTGTAATCACCCTTATAGCTTTTTCTTTATCTTGTTTTTCCCTTGCTAAAGATAAATCCAATGTATATTTACGATATGCTCCTAAATCGAATACTTCAACTAACTTTTTCGCTCGCCCTGTACATTCTTCTGCTTCAGTAAATTTATTTTCTTTTAACAACAGACTTATTATTAAAGAGAAGGCTCCTAATGCTTCATGAGCATTATTTAATAGTATTTCTTCATAAACATCGTAAGCTTCTTCAATTTTTCCGCTGCTTTCAAACAGTAGCGCCTGTTGAATTTTTTTATCGATGCCTAGTCCTATCTCTAGAATTCTATCTAATATTTCTCTAGCTTTTTCATACTCTTTCTTTTCTCTATATATTGCAGATAAGGATATTTTGGCCATAGATGCTGTCTTTTCATTGCTGCTTGCTGCTACAAATTGAATCCAGGTAATAATTTTTTCTTCATATTTATATTTTTCCTCAATTCGGGATGTAACTAGAAGTAATCTTAATATTGATGATATCCTCAATATTAACTCATCACAGCTTGAATATTGCCTAATTAAATCACTACCCCTTTCAAAGGCTTTCTGGTGCCCCTCTTTTGATACCATTTCACTAACCTCTTTTCCAAGTTTATTTACTTCTGCAGTTGTTAATTTCTCATTAAATGCCAATAAAGTATTAACATCAATTTTTAGAACACGCGCAAGAGGTGATAACAACATTATATCTGGATAGGATATTCCATTTTCCCACTTGTTCACTGCCGGTGCACTAATATTTAAATAATTAGCAATTTGTTCTTGAGTAAGATTTTATTTTTTCTTAAGTGCTATTTTAAAGTCCTTTTCCTTATTATTTTCTTCACTTTTGATTACCAAATATAATTTTTTGACTTTTTCAAAATAAGGACTCTCAAAATCAGAAATTTCTTCACGGAAATTAGAATTATCATTTCCATGACGTTCTCTAGCACCACATTTATACTTATTTCCACTGTCATCTTCAAGATATAGATCTTTAACACTCATATCAACTGGAACTGAAAATTTAGCATTTGCTACAGTAGGATATACATTTACATATCCTATTTTTATAGCCGAATTTACATCTGTATTAATATCTTTTACATAGTTAATTTCCCTGGCATTCTTCAATTTATCATCAACTTTTATATTGACCTGCCAACTTCCAGTAATAATTTTAGGAGCCTTATGAGACAATTTACTAAAAAAATTCATTTTCTTATAAATATGAGGACTTATTGTATTATCATAAAAATCATAAAATTTAATAGTAACACTATCAGGCAGCTCTGATATTTTAGTTTTATCACTGCTAAAGTGAAAAACTCCTTTCTTCACTCTTGAATTTTTAAAGCTTCCCTTATCTACATCCATATAATAAAGAGAATTATATACAGCATACTCTTTGTTATCAATATTATTTTTAGCAAGCTCTTTTGCAACATCATTACTATCCCTTCCATCAAACAATATTCTACCTTTGTTATCTATAATTTGTAATGAATCACACATTAAATCATTCCAATCATTATATTTACTATCAGCTTTTACACTATATCCAATAAGGAGTTCATTTCCACTCATAGTAAATTGGTCTATAGTTACTGTAATTCCTCTATCTTCAGCTGATTGAGAAAAATAATTTTTATTGTCAATAGACTCTTGAACAAATCCATTTTTTATTGCATTGTCAATTCCACTGTCTCTAAAACCGTTAAGTAAGTTTTTTACTTCTTTTGATGCATTATTTACGTAATCAGCAAAAACAGGTGACGTTTTATTTAGAAATACAAACAAAACAAGCATAATTGCCATGGAGGCTGTACCTTTTAAAAAAATATTTTTATATCTATTTTTTGCCCTTTTTATAGCTCTATCTATAACAAAATCAACTTCTTCTGGAATTTCTACAGACTCCAAATTATTTCCAAAAAATTTTTTATCATAATCCATCTTTTCTATTCCTCCAATTCAATTCTCAATTGCTTTAAAGCCTTATGAATATAAGTTTTTACTGTTCCAATAGGGTATTCCATAATATTAGCTATCTGCGGAACAGTTAAATCATTAAAATACCTAAGTATTATTATCATTTTAAATTTTCCTTCTAACGTATCTATAGCGTTATATAAATCCAATATCTCTTCTCTATTGTTAAACGACTCATGCTTTTTGGTTCCATCAATATTTTTATCAAAAAATATAAATCTTTTTCTTTTATTTATATAGTTAATAGCACTATTTATAAGTATTCTCATTATCCAGGTATTAAAATATTTTCCTTGCTTCAATTTTTTTATGGATATATAAGCTTTATATACAGTATCATCTAATATCTCTAATGAATCATGTTTATTTTTCGTATAAAAATATGCTGTTTTATATAGAGTCTCCTTGTTCATTTTTATAAGTTCACAAAAAGCATTTTCATCTCTATTTTTTGCTTTAACAACCAACTCCTCAATGTTCATATAATAATCCTCCAAGCAGAATATAATATTATTACCGGTAATACCTTGTCATCTATTAGACATTTGAAATCACATTTCCGTTTTATTTATTTTCTATGGATAATTTTCATGTTACCATCCTCCAAATAAAAAAGAAAAGCATTTATTGATTTTAATATCATCAACAAATACTTTTCTTTTTTATAATATATATTTGAAGTAACAGATAATTCCAGCTGTAGAATTATCCTATTAGACATGCTATAATCTATTAGTACATTATCATTCGATGAATTGTCATTAGATGAAGAATCATCATCCTCATTGCTGTTATCGTCATTTTTATTCTGTTTTCTTAAAATATACAGTAAGTATTATTAAAGACATTGTGATTTATTTGTATTTATATATTCATGTGCCCATTCAGATAGGTTTTCTAAAATTGGAATAAGAGTTTTCCCGGTATAGGTAAGAGAATACTCTACTCTAGGTGGTATTTCATTGTATACAACTCTATTAATAAGTCCATTTTCTTCAAGTGATTTAAGCTGCTGTGTAAGCATTTTTTGTGTTATTTTAGGCATTTTCTTTTTTAATTCTCCAAACCTTAGAGTATTGCTGCTCAAATACCAAAGAATAATTGGCTTCCATTTTCCACCTATTATATTTAAAGTTAATTCCATGGAACATTGGTATTCTGTATTTTTATATTTTATTATTGGGAACACCTCCTTAAATAGTATACAAATGGTTACTATAGCACTTATAAGTGCGTACTTGTTATGTTCTACATTGATGTATATTATTATAATGTAAGTAACTTTCGTATACAAATTTTAAACAAAAATGAGGCGTAGATGGTGAAATTAATTAAGATAAACAAAGAGAAATGTACTAAATGTGGAATTTGTACAAAAGTGTGTCCAACAAAATTTTTACATATGGATGAAAATGGGCCAAGAGAGGTCGTTGAAAAAGTTTGTATCGGTTGTGGACAATGTACTGCAGTGTGCCCTAATAGTGCAATTGATAATATGAAGACTCCTTTAAAAGATCAAGTTAAACTAGAAAAATTTCCTGTAATAAATGAATTAGCAGCTGAAAAATTTCTTAGATCACGCAGATCAATTCGCTGTTATAAAGACATACCTGTAGAAAAAGAAAAGCTTATAAAATTAGTTAATATTGCAAGACTTGCCCCTACGGCAAGTAATAGCCAGGGAATTTCATATATTATTATTAAAAATAAAGAATTGCTTAGAAAATTAACAGAAGCTGTAATGGAGTGGATGGAAGAACAAATAACTAAGTCATCAGGATACTGGAGCTTTTCTGCTCATGTTAAAGATTATAAGGAAAATAAAAACGATGTAATACTACGAGATGCACCTAATTTGATTCTAGGAACTGCTTCTAAAAATTTAAAAAATGGCAGACAAAATACAATTTCACAGTTTACATATATGGAGCTTTTTGCAACCTCTTTAGGACTAGGAAGCTGCTGGGCCGGACTATTTGAAATGTGTGCTTTTGCAGAATATGCACCTCTATTAAATTTGATTAACATTCCCCAAGATAAAGTAGTAACAGGTGTTGTTATGGTTGGATATCCAAAATATAAATTTCAGAGATTAGTTACTAGAAATCCACTAGAAGTTAATTTCATTGAATGATATTTGATTATTTAATGTTAATATTTATACACGTCCACCATCATAAGGATTGGAACATAGAAGATAAAAAAGAACTGCTTTACTTTCTCAAGTTGGGATTTATACTTTATAGCTTATCTTTATCAAATCCATGGCAAATTTTTCTGACTGTACCATGCAATATTCCCCATGATCCATTTGTGATATCATCCGAAATTTTGTATCTGGAAAATTCTTTTTTACATAAGCAATATCTGACTTACGATTTAATTTTTCGTTTTCTCCATACCAATACATTATTTTACATTTGACAGGTAAAGGTATTGTATTCGGCATAGAATAATTATTACAAGAGTCAAAAACATTCCATATTGTTTTTGCACTTATATGCTGAATAAATTCATATATTTAATCTATTGCCTCTTTGCCGTATTTTTCTTCAGAATAAGCTAAAGTAATAGCTTTTCTGCTACGCTTTGCTATTTCTATTATCAAAAAATCCCTTACAGCAAGCATTCGAGTAATTAAATATGGAAGCTGATATGGTGTAATTCCACCATCAATCACTATATTTCTAATAGTAAGTTTGCTGTCGGACAGCATACGAATTGCAAGACCTCCTCCTGCAGAAAGTCCATATAAAATATCAATGGCTTGATACCCTTTTTGCAACAACCATTCCTCCATTTTTCTGCATACATCCTCAATACTAGTAAAATAACTGTTATTTGTTAGGTCATGACCTGGAAGTGCAGGAATTATAACATGAAAATAATTTTTTAATATTTTTATAGAAGGTTCATACCATTTCCAACTCATACATGCGCCATGAAAAAGAATTAGTATCTTATCATATTCCACTCCAAATTCATATATATTCATACTATATTTTTCCTCCACAAATTTACTATTTATGTTTATGCCAATTATAAAAATCTTTTAGTTCTGCTTTACGTTCCTGTGGTAAAGCTGTTTTCTTAACACCGTGAATTGCACCCTCTAATGCCAGCAATCTATGAATACATGCAGAAACATCAATTTCTTGTATTTTCAGCCACGCCTGTTCTGCACCAATATCTTTTAATTCATCATAAGTAAATATGCCTACTTCATTCAACTGCCTTTCAACTTCTTTTCCGATATTAGGCAATTTTGATAATTCTCCCATAATAAAACTTCCTTTCAAATTACTGATTTATGTTATTCAAACTTAAATTGGAATTTGTAGTGTTTCTATTATGCTCATAGTCTCCCCGATAAATTGAGATTCACTATACACAATTCTCAAACATTGGTTCAATATACTCTTTAATAAGTTCTATTCTATCCTTAGCATCTGGCATAAAAAGGGAAGCAATAGAAACTACCATTTTTTTCTTTGTATTGACATAAATCACATTTCCTCCATCTCCCAAAGCTGCATAGATATGTTCTTTATCATCAATAATCCACCACAGATAGCCATACGACAGCTTGCCCCATCGGCTATTTTCCTTTGTACTCTCATCTATCCATTGAGCCGATACAATTTGTTTATCCTTCCATATTCCGCCATCTAAGTACAATTGACCTATTTTTACCATATCCATAGGGGTCAAGGTAAGACCCCAACTTGCTGGATTTATCCCTTGCGGGTCAACAACCCAACCGCTAACATTTTTATCTTTGAGAAAGGCAAAATGTTCTTCTTTATTATGTAACACCACATTGTGTCCAACATTAATTCCCAATGGCGAAAATAAATTTTCTGTTGCAAACTCAAGCACTGATTGTTCTGTTGCTTTTACAAGAATGCCCGACAAAATATGTGTTCCTACGATAGGAGAATACCTAAATTCTCCTATCTGCCCCTTACCTCCTAACAAGTCAAGTGCAGCTTTTATCCAGTTATCGCTTGCGAAAAACTTTTCGTATGGTTCTGACTTACATTTATACGGGGCTGTCATAGTCAGCATATTCTTAATCGTAACGCTCTGTATCGTTTTTTCACCTCTTTTAATAGTGTAATCTGGGAAAAAATCCAATACTTTCTGGTCTATACTTTTGATATACCCATTATCTATGGCGATACCAATCAATGCAGAAAAAATACTTTTTGTTACCGATGCTACATGGATGGTGTTAGTAGCAGTATATTCATTAAAGTAGTTTTCATATAATGTTTTACCATTTTTTAGTACAATCATACCCGCAATATTGTTATAGTTACTGTTTATTGTCTTTTCTAACTCTATCATTTTTTCTTGATTCATATGATCTCCTCCTTTACCTAAAGGATAGGTTAATTAAAAAATTTTTTCAACAACTATTTTTAAATAAATCAAGAAAAATAGATTAGCTATATTTCAAACTAATCTGCAACTTCTAGTTTATTGTTCCGTTGGATTATATAAATAACCTTTGGTTTGACGGCTCGGTAAATTACTAATTTATAATACTGGACCTTAGATTTATATTTGTCTGTATAAATGAAATCATCTTATATATTCGGTAACTAAATCTGTAAAAAGGATACCTTCTAAATGATCTATTTCATGGCAGAAACATTTTGCCAAATCTCCTGTACCTTTTAATATAATTTTATCCCCATTTTCGTTTAATGCTTGTACTGTTACTTTTGCAGGTCTATTTAATTTTCCTACTACATTAGGAATACTTAAACATCCCTCTATAACTTCTTGTTCTCCTTCCTGCATGATTATCTCTGGATTAATTAATTTTATGAGTCCCTGCCCCATATCTATTACAACTAATCTCTTCAATATTCCAACTTGTGGAGCTGCTAATCCTGCACCATTTTTTGAATTATACATAGTATCAGCCATATCTTTTAAAATTTGTCTTATTTTATCATCTACTATTTCAACTTTTCTGCTTTTTTTCCTTAGTATTTGATCATCAGAAAGCCTAATTTGTCTTAGTGCCATTTAAACAACACCCCCTGCTTTGTTGTGCTCTCGATTTTCTTTCACTTTCTTCAAAAAGAAAAATATCCTCTATGGATTCATGAAAAACTTTAGAAATATCATATGCTAACCATATGGAAGGTTCATATTTTTCTGTTTCTATAGAATTAATAGCCTGTCTTGATACCCCTATAAGTTCTCCTAATTGCTCTTGAGTTAATCCAAAGGCTTCTCTAAATTTCTTTAATCGATTTTTCATAAATTATCACCTCTGTAATGTTTACCTTACATAACAAATATAACATTCTTTAACACTGATATCAAGTTAACCTTACTTAATAAATAAGCTTATTAACAAAAATAACAGTATTTGGAACATAGAAAGTAAAAAAGAACTTCTTCACTTTCTCAAGGCTAAAAAAATGCTTAGATATACTAAAGATATTTAGACTTGAAAAAACACTATCATCACCATATCATATTTTTCACAGTGACAATAGCGCTTATCTTCTTAGTACTTAAATAAATCTATGCTTGATTTTTAACGCAAAATTTTTATATTATAATTTATACAAAAACATGAATTTGTCGGCTTCATGCTATATTTATAATTTTTGCAGCATCTCATAACTCAATGTACGAAATACCTGACAATAATTTTGGAATCCATCCTGCCCGATGATATAAATATTGGGCATGTAGTCCAATCTTTTTTTTGAATACATAATACGTTCCAATCCATTATCTATAGCTGTATGATTACTTAAAGCCACATCTACTTTTCTACAAATTGCTTCACTTATAAAGTAATCCAATGACTTGAGATATTGTTTCACTTCATTCTTTGTCCATGGTGGTGTCGTTCCTCCCCATAATGCTGCCATGTGAGTTTCTCCTTTTTCTTTTACAGGGAACATGTAGCTTAATCCTCCCGGAGTATGGCCAGGAGTACCATAAACATATATCGTCTTATCACCTAATGTTATGGTATCACCATCCTGGATATAAACATTAATTTTGTAATCTTTCCACGTTTCCGGTCTATCAGGTTTTGTGGGATATTCATTCCAAAAAATATCATCTATTTTAGAAAGATAGGTATCAGCATGATATCTTTCAACAAACCATTTCCCGCATCCAGTATGATCAACATGTCCATGTGTCAAAACCAGTTTTTTTATTGCAGCGGGATTCCAGCCAACATCTTCAATGGAATCTATTATTGCCTCAAAAGCTTCTTTTGCCGGCCAAATAGCATCTATTACTATCAGCCCATCACTTGTTTTCAATACAAAACAGTTTGTCTGCTTTTGTGCAACAATTAGCAAATCATCAAAAATCTTAGCATATATGAAAAATGACATATCTTCCATTTCTCTGATTGTTTCTTTTGTAAAAACTGGTCTATTTAATCTATTCATTTAATATACACTCCTCTGTACAGTAATAATTTTATAGTTGCACAGAGGATAAGCGATTTCTTGGATGCATTCGTAAAAATATCTTCACAACTTCACCTTCTCTACAAATTATTATATTTATCTGTATATTACTTTTAAATAATCTTTGTTCGCATTTTGAGAAAATTCCATACTGATTCGCCAGTATATATCATAATTATTAAAAATATAAATTATACTCACCAGTTGGGATCTAATCTTCTAATCCTAAAACTCTGGGCCATAATCCTGTCTCAGCAATAATAAATCCCATAATCATTCCCATATGGCTATGTAAATGTCTATGTTGTGCAAGAATTAATGCAAACCTTGTCCATTCACAGTTTTCAGGCTTTGTAAGAAGTATATCATCTGTTATACTATTAAGATACTGATTTATTTTCTCTTCAATTAATTGAAAATAGTGGTTTAATTCATTTCTTGATAATACTTTATCTGTTTTAACATCCAAATTATTTAAGTCCTTAATATGAAATGACGGTTCCGAATATTTTCTTGGATTTATATACCACATATCCAAGGAATGTAATGTATGGTAAATATGTTTCCATAAAGGCATATCACAATAATTTTTATTCCAATATTCATCAGATACACAATCCATAACATTGTTTATACTCCATAAAGCGCGTTTTGTTTGGTCTTTAATTATCTCAGTATAATTTGTTTCATCCATTAGCCTATACACTCTCCTAAAGAATTATTATAATCTTTGCTCCACAATAATTTACTACTGTAAATTAATTTATAGATAGATTATATCATTATCTTCCGATTCAATCCTACTTCCTTCAAATCCCAGATATTGTCTCCATTTTGAATGTATACAATTATTCCACAGTCTTTCAGTGAAAACTCATCTATTGTCTTTCCTTCTAGCTTGCATATGTTGTTGAAGTATTCCTCAATTTCCTAGAGTACTTCTC
Organism: Clostridium aromativorans; assembly: GCF_020908015.1. Lineage (NCBI taxonomy): Bacteria > Bacillati > Bacillota > Clostridia > Eubacteriales > Clostridiaceae > Clostridium > Clostridium aromativorans. The sequence goes on along the minus strand of NZ_JAJJPB010000021.1, from coordinate 45,128 downwards.
TATCTATTTGCGATTTCCTCTTCAGCAGTTTAATATTTTTAATGTTTTGATAATTCTCACGTTCCCATCCTCCAAATATAAAAAATAAAGTATTTATTGACTATACATCAACAAATACTTTTTATAAGATATATCTAAATAGGAAAATAATACCAGATATAGAATTATCTCAACAGTCATGTTATAATTTATTAGTACAATTAAATAGGTTGCATGTGGGCTACTGGTATCACTCATCCCTGTTGAAGGGAGGTGATACAATGAGTAACAGCATTTTAATGTTACTATTTCAAAGTGGTTTGTTCTTAATATCACTATTAACATTAATAGTTTTACTTATAGAAAAAATCTCAAAAAAATAGTAGCCCCTGCGCAAGTGGATACTACTATTTTTATTAAAAAATTTAGTGATACCAGTTGCCTAAGCAACTAGATTGTACACTACAGGATGTTGCCAGCATCCTGTTTTTATTTTCTCTCTTTGTATTTATATTATAACACATTTTATGATTTAAAATCATATTTTTATAAAAATTTTCATTCATATTATTTTAAACATATCTCTTTAACCCTCTCACATCAACCCTTTACCACAAAAAACCTCTGTCATTTGTGGTAAGGTTCTCCCTTCAGTATCTTAAAAGCTCTGTAAATCTGCTCCAGAAGCATTACCCTGAAAAGCTGATGTGGAAAAGTCATTTGAGAAAAACACAATTTACAATTTGATTTCTGTAAAATTTCCTCAGAAATACCCAGAGAACCTCCAATTATAAAAATTATGCTGCTGTTTCCCTCCAGGGCAAGCTGCTGAACTTTATAGGCAAACTCCACCGAGGACATCATACTTCCCTTTAAGTCAAGAGCTATTACATAACTGCCTTCCTTTAAATATTTCAATATCTTTTTGCCTTCCTTTTCCCTTATCATGTCCTCCTCTTTTTCTGAAGCTCCATCCGGAATTTTCTCATCCATGACTTCAATGATATTCAGCTTGCAGTACCTGGAAAGCCTTTTGGAATACTCAAAAACCGCATCCTTCAAATATTTTTCCTTTAATTTTCCCACAGAAATTATTGTAATGTTCATATCGTCCTCCACTTTTCAAATTGTTAACTTTCAAAACAAACATAAAAAAATCTCTCCTCTACTAAAACTGGAAAGATAGACAAAAAAACAAGTATACAAAACAATACACTGCAGCTGCAGTGTTAAGATATTACCTTTCATTATATTATTTATATTTTATCAGATTTGATTCCAAACATCAAATTATCTATTTTCAAAATTCAATCACATATACTATAATGTTAATGAACTCAATTTGTATTGGAGGTTTATTTAAATGAAATTCAGTGAATTTAAATATGAAAGACCTGACTATGAGAAAGTTAAAGCATCAATTGATTCTCTTATACGTGAACTGAAAATCTCTAACAGTTTTGAAAAACAACTTGACTGCATAAATCGTATAAATCACATTAGAAACCACCTTCAGACTATGGGAACTCTAGCTGAAATAAGGCACAGTATAAATACAAAAGATAAACACTATGACGAGGAGCAAAATTACTGGGACAAATACTCACCGCTGTATAATGAACTTGACTTTACATTTTACAAAGAGCTGATTCACTCAAAATTCAGAAAAGAACTGGAAGAGAAACTTGGCAGACAATTTTTCACTTTGGCTGAATTTTCCCTAAAAGCATTTTCCCCTAAAGTAATAGAGGACTTACAACTTGAAAATGCACTGTCATCACAATATACCAAATTGCTGGCTTCTGCAAAAATTCCCTTCATGGGTGAAACCAGAAACCTTTCTGAGTTAACGCCTTTTATGCAGGACAAAGACAGAGAAGTGAGAAAAAATGCTTCTGATGCCAAGTACAAATTTTTTACAGATCATGAAGATGAAATTGATAAAATATATGATGATCTGGTGAAAATAAGAGATAAAATTGCCAAAAAACTGGGTTTCAAAAACTTTGTGGAGCTAGGTTATATAAGGATGAAAAGAAGTGACTATAATCCACAGATGGTAGCCAATTTCAGAAAACAGGTGGAAAAATACCTCGTACCCGCTGCTTCAGAACTCTATGAAAGACAGAGAAAAAGGCTTGACCTTGACAATCTTACTTATTATGATGAAAACTTTGAGTTTGCCACTGGAAACGCCAGGCCAAAGGGAACTTCAAAATGGATAGTGAAAAATGCCCGTAAAATGTATTCTGAGCTATCTGACGAAACCGGGAAATTCTTTAACTTCATGCTGGAAAAAGAACTTTTGGATCTTATAACCAAAGAAGGTAAGGCTGGTGGTGGATACTGTACTTATATACCAGATTACAAAGCACCTTTCATATTTTCAAATTTCAACGGAACCTCAGGGGATGTAGATGTCTTGACTCACGAGGCTGGGCATGCCTTTCAGACTTATCTGTCCCGATGGATTGACATTCCAGAATGTATTTTTCCAACCTACGAAAGCTGCGAAATACATTCAATGAGCATGGAGTTTTTCACCTGGCCCTGGATGAATCTGTTCTTTAAAGAAGATGCAGATAAATACAGATTTGCCCACCTTGAAAGCGCTGTAAAATTTATTCCCTATGGTGTTACGGTGGATGAGTTCCAGCATTATGTTTATGAAAATCCTGAGGTCTCTCCTTCTGATAGGAAAAAAGCCTGGAGAAATATAGAAAAGAAATATCTCCCTCATAAAAATTATACCGGATGTGATTTTCTTGAAAAAGGATGCTGGTGGTTCCAGCAGTCCCATATATTCAATGTACCTTTTTACTATATAGATTATACACTGGCACAGATATGCGCCCTTCAATTCTGGAAGAAAGCCATGGACAATAGAAAATATGCCTGGAATGATTATATAAAAATATGCAAGGTGGGAGGCACAAAATCCTTTTTGGAATTGGTAAAATTGGCTAACCTTAAATCTCCTTTCGAAAATGGATGTATAAGTTCAATTATGAAACCTATAAATGAATGGTTCAATTTAATAGATGACAAAAAACTGTAATTTAAAAATAATTTAAAATGATATGAGGTTACAAAATTAATAGGATTGTCTCAAATAATCGAAACAATCCTATTAAAGTAACTTCTATATTATCTATAATCCGCCAGTTCAACCCCCGTGCTGCAGATCAATTGCTTTACACTATCAACTTCATCAGATCCCGGCGTGACAAATTCATTTTTGAATCTTCCCAACCCTATAGTTTCATATTTACCTTCTCCTAAATTATGATAAGGTAAAATTTCTATTTTCCCATTAGGTACATATTTCTTTACATATTCAGCTGCAGCCGTAATATTTTCTTCTTTGTCATTTATTCCAGCGACAAGAGGAATTCTGACTACTGTTTCCTTTTTTAATTTTCCTATTCTTTTAATATTTTCTAAAATCAACTTATTACTTACACCAGTTAATTCTATATGTTCCTTTTCATCCATATTTTTTATATCTACAAATATAAAATCAAGCTTTTCAAATATATCTTTCACTTCATCCCATATAAAATATCCACTGGTCTCAATAGCCATATCAATTCCAATACTATAGCTTTCATCTACAAGAGCTCTCAAAAAATTCTGCTGAAATGTTGCTTCACCTCCTGAAAAAGTTATTCCTCCATTCGATTCCCTGAAAAAAACCATATTTTTTCTTATTTGATCCATAACTTCTTTAACAGACATGTACCTTCCAACAATTTTTCTTGCACCATACGAGCATACATTAACACATCTGCCGCAGGTCACACAATTTTTTTGCTTTGTAGGACACACTTCAATACATTTTCCGCATTTAACACATTTTTCCTTAAATACTGCAAGTTTAGGCTTAACTGTCCATGTTTCTGGATTACAGCACCATTTACATCTCAACGGGCATCCTGATAAAAATATAGTTGTACGTATTCCATTTCCATCATTTACTGAAAAATTTTGTATCTGGGATACATATCCTTTTTCACTCATACCACTCATATTCTACATACTTTCATGTACTGTTCTTGCGATAATTGCATCCTGAACTTCTTTTGACAAATTCACAAATTGAGTACTATAACCTGCAACACGAACTAACAGATCCTTATAATCTTCAGGTGATTCCTGAGCCTTACGCAATATTTCGTTAGACACGGTATTAAATTGTACATGAAATCCTCCCAATGAAAAATATGCTCTGATTATAGCCTCTAAATTTCTAAGTCCCCTATCTGACTTTAAAAATTCAGGTGACAATCTCAAATTCAAAAGTGTACCCCCTGTGTGTACATCATGATTGACCTTTGCTGCTGATTTCATTGCAGCAAGCAGCGTGTTCGTATCGCTTCCCGTAAATGGCGATACTCCCTCTGACAAAGGTGTTCCTGCCTTTCTGCCGCAGGGCGTCGCTCCTATTACTCTGCCTGTAGGTATATAATTGGAAATACCCATAAATGCCGAATTGAATTTAGAACCAAAAATATCTTTGTACTTTGTAACTTCTCTATAATAAAAATCAGAAATTTCCACTGCAATGGAGTCTACATATTCATTGTCATTTCCGTATTTTGGAACTGACAGTGCTTTCTTCCGCAACTCTTCATATCCATTCCAATCCGCATCCATTGCTTTGTTTAGCTCCTCAAGAGTAGTAATATCTTCTTCAAAAACCAACTTTTTTATTACAGCTAGAGAATTTGATACAACTCCCAAACCTATTCCTGTTAAAACAGGCCCTATATTGTACTTGGCACCGCCTTTGCTCAAATCTCTACCTTTATCCATACATCCATCCACACAGGTTGACAAAAATGGCCTTGGAACTAGCTCTGTGTGGAGCTGTTGCGCTATTACCGTTCCAATAACAGTATGTTTTATTAAATTTGCAAGCTGTTTCAAAAAGGCGTTTTTCACCTCTTCATAAGTATCAAATTCAGATGCATTTTTTTCGCTGAGCCCCATAGATTCATGAGTCAATCTACTTTTACCTTCATTTAATGCATATTCAAGTGCTGCCCCAAAATTGATATTTGCCGCTGATGTCCATTCCCCTGTCTTCCTAAAATGAGGTACTACACAGCCGCAATTGTTCCAATCCCTCGCATCTTCAGGTTCATACCCCGCCCTCAAAAGCATCTGTGAGCCAACGTTATCATTATGAATGGCAGGAAATCCAGTTCCCGTTTTAACCAGCTTGCATACTGCCATTAAAAATTCTTCAGGACATCCCGAATGAATTCGAACGCTTAAACCCGGCTGATGGGTTTTTACATTTGCTGTTGCCTTAAGGCACATGTATGATAGATCATTTGTGGCATCACTTCCATCTCTTTTTCTGCCACCAACCGTTAAATTTTGGAATTGATTATACCCTGCAAAATAACCAGCTGTATTAGAAGATATTGTCCATATCCATTCGGATAGCTTAATCCATAGAGCTTCTATTAATTCTTGAGCTTTTTCCTCTGTTATTTTATTTGATTTAATATCAGATTCATAATAAGGGTACATATATTGATCAAATCTTCCTAAATTAAGGGAAAGAGGGTTCTCAGAAATTATACAGCCCAATTGCACAAACCATAGAAATTGAATTGCTTCATAAAACGTTTCAGGTTGATTTTCAGGTACCTTTTTACATATTCTTGATATTTCCATCAATTCATTTTTCCTCTCAAGGCTGTTTTCTTCTCTTGCAAGCTCTTCTGCTTTATCAGAATACCGATTTGCAAATTTTATTATTCCAGAAGCCACAATTTTTACAGACCTGTAAAAATTCACTTTATCAATGTTTTCCACGGAGGTTTCCTCCAATTCACTTAAATGCTCTTCAGCTTCACTCTTAATTTTCCCATACCCTTTTGCAAATAATATATCCTGGTAATCCGGAGTAATTTCGCCAACTGCCTGTCTCCATTTTGAATCAGTATCGATTATCCCAGTATCAATCAGTAATTTTGCAGTTTCTTTAGGTACTCTTTTTAAGAAACATTCTTCCAGGGATTTACCTTTCCAATATGGAAATATTTTATCACGTACAAACTGCCTCTGGCTATCTGTAATATAATAAGGATCCTGGGGCCTTTTATCAAAGGAATCCATCTCCTTGTCAACCCATTTCCATGAATATTCAGGAGTAAGTATGCCGGTTCTCTTAAATTTTCCCGCTGTTCCCACAATCAGCTCATTCTCAAATATATTTACAGGGAGCTCTTCACATGCTTTTAAGAAAGCTTTTGCTCTTCTAATAGACAATGGTTCCCCCTCTGTACTCTCATGAGATTCAGTCCAAATTTTTGCTCTTTCATAACAAATAGATGGCTTTGAGTTTAAATAACCCTGCCTAAGCTCTTCAATTCTATCCGTAACACTCATCATCACACCTCCATAATAAATTCATATAATTATTTCTATATAATATATGTATATTATATATTGTATACAATATTCATGTCAATGATCTTGTAAATATAAACACAATTTTTATTTAAAAGCTGACACTTTAATTTAACGATAAAAATTACAGAAACAAAGAGAAACTGTTACACTATCTGTGCAACAGTCTCATAAAAATTATTTTACCAAGTTTTCATATTTTATTTAAAGCCTTGTCAAATTCAGAGATCAAATCATCTACATCTTCAAGACCTGTAGAAATACGTATTAGGCCCTTGGATATACCTGCTTTACGCAGTTCATCATCATTTAGTGCCCTATGTGAAGTCTTTACGGGATATGATACAGATGTAGCCACACCTGCTAGGCTAGGTACAAATTTCACAGTGTCGAGTGCCCTTATAAGTTCATAAGCTCCCCTTTCACCATTTACAACATCAATGCTCAACATTCCTCCATACAAACCATTGATGAAATTTTTACTGGCCATTTTGTTGGAAGGTGAAGATTTCAATCCAGGATAATGAACTTTTTTCACTTTACTGTGCTTCTCCAAGAAATCTCCCAATTGCATAGCATTTTGGGAATGCTTAATCATTCTAATTTCCAGAGTCCTAAGACTTCTTATAAGAAGCCATGCATCAAAAGGACTCATCATAGGTCCATAGAGTGCAGATATATTTCTTATATTTTGAGTAAGATATTTATCTGAAACCACAATTCCACCAGTTACATCACTGTGGCCACACAAATATTTTGTAGCGCTATACACCACTATATCTGCTCCAAGTTTTATTGGTTGGCATACTATAGGAGTGGCAAAAGTGTTGTCCACAATCAATTTGGCTTTATGAACATGAGCAATATTTGATATTGTCCTCAAGTCAGCAACCTCCATAAGCGGATTCGATATAGTTTCCACATACACCAATTTTGTATTAGGTCTGAAATATTTCTCTATGGAATCATTTATAGTATTCACAAAAGTAACATCTATATTGAATTTACTCAATTCATTCTTAAGAAATTGATAAGTTCCACCGTATAGTACATTATCTGCAATTATATGATCTCCTGCCTTTACCAGAGATAAAATAGACATGGAAACAGCTGCCATGCCAGATGAAAAAACCTGCGCATCCTCTCCTTCATCGATACTGAACATTATTTCCTTCAATGCATCATGAACTGGATTTCCATTTCTGGAATACACATACCCTTTGGCCTTTCCCTCATAGACTTCATCCAGTGTTTCCACATCATCAAAAGCAAATACAGAAGTCATAGAAATAGGCAAAGTCTTGGATTTAGAAATGGATTCCGGATTTTGTTCTCCACGGTGAATGAGCTTTGTAGCAAAACTTCTATTCATAATAAACTCCTCCAAATACTGCTAATATTATTCTTATACTTACAACTTATATAACATCTATTTTATCTAAATCCTCTACACAAGTAAATATCTTTATAAAATAATATTCTCTTCATTTTAATCAGACTTAAAAAACAGGAATTTCTGATCCTTTATATGTGTCTTTTATAAGCTGTTTTATCTCGTCAGTCTGATAGGCTTTAACCACCTTTTTATAAGTGGCATTGTTTTTATCTTTATCTCTAGCTGCAATTACATTTATATACGGCTTTGCATTTTTATTTGATACATCCTCTAGATAAATTGAATCCTTAACTGGATTAAGTTTGGCATCTATAGCCACACCACTGTTTATTATAGCTGCATCTACATCTTCAAGTGATCTGGGAATTTGGGTAGCAACAAGTTCTACAAATTGAATATTCTTTGGATTTCCAGTTACATCTTGAAGTTTTGGTAGAAGTCCCACTCCCTCTTTCAATTTTATCAAGCCTGCACTTTGAAGCAGGTTCAATCCTCTGCCCTCATTTGTAGGATCATTTGGAATAGCTATTTTTGCACCTTCTTTAATGTCTTTAATGGATTTTATTTTATGTGAGTATACTCCAAGCGGTGCGAGTACAGTCTCACCTATAGCACTGATTTTCAGATTGTGCTGTGCTTTAAATTTATTGAGATAAGCATAGTGTTGAAATGAATTCAAGTCAATTTCACCATCGGAAAGTGCCATATTAGGACGTACGTAATCTGAAAAACTCACAATCTGCAGATCAATATTTTCCTTTGCCAGATTTTCTTTAACTTTGTCCCAAATCTTATGATCATCACCGGTTATGCCTATCTTAACCACCTGCTTTTTACTGCTAGAAGTTTGTCCAGTACTGTTACTAGAACCACAGCCTGCCAAAACCCCTAAAGATAATACGAGTGTTAAAAATAACACTAAAATTTTTTTCATTACTAAGACCTCCCTAATCTTTAAATTAATGTGTTGTTATTTTTGATAAAATATCTCCTACAAATTGAATGACATTTACAATAATCAAGAGCACAATTATAGTAGCTACCATAACATCTGTCTGGAAATATTGATATCCATAGCGTATGGCGAAATCGCCAAGACCCCCTCCTCCTACAGTACCTGCCATAGCAGATAATCCAATAAGACTTATAATTGTTATTGTAAGAGAATGAATGATTCCCGGCAGTCCTTCAAGAAGCATTACTCTGAAAATTATTCCAAAGGGACCTGAACCCATTGATTGCGCCGCTTCAATTACTCCCTTATCTATTTCAAGCAGCGCGGATTCAATTTGCCTGGCAATAAATGGAGTACAGCCGAATATAAGAGGCACCAGGGCTCCTCTTGTACCTATGGTAGTACCTACTAAAAGTCTTGTAAGTGGGATTATAGCTGCAAGAAGGATAATAAATGGTATAGATCTGAAAATATTTATTATTTTGCCAAGTATACTGTTAACAATTCTATTTTCAAGTATACCTCCTTCTTGTGTAACAACCAGGGTAATTCCCATTATTGTTCCAGCTACTGTAGATATAATTCCTGAAACAGCCACCATATAAAAAGTTTCAAATATGGCTTTTAGCATTTCAGGATATAAATTCACCAAATTTGGTGCTATTTTTGCTAAAAATTCATTCATTTTATCACCTTCAAAAATTTAAAAATTCATATTTTAGATTCAATTACTTCCAACTTTTAATTTATCACTATCATTTTTAATACCTACGTATTCCACATGTATGCTATTTTCTTCAAGGTATGCTATTGAATTATCTATACTCTCATCCGTTCCATTTAACTTCACTATCAAATTTCCTATAGGTACATTTTGAATAATTTCTACATTCCCAAATAGTATACTGGCATCTATTTTAAATTTTCGAGAAATTTTCGAGATAAATGCCTGACCTGTTTTTTGCCCTGTAAAGGATATTTTAACAATACTTTCTCCTTCAGTTACCTGTTTAAGTTCACCCATCGAACTTCCCTTTTCAAGAAAATCATATATTTTCTCATAATGAAATAGTGAAGATATAAATTTTTTGGTTATAGGAGCTTTTGGATTTGTAAATATATCTATTATATTCCCCTGTTCAACTATTTCACCAGAATCTATTACTGCCACTCTCTGACATATTTCCTTTACTACCTCCATTTGATGAGTTATTACTACTATAGTCAATTTCAAATTTTCATTAATACCTTTTAAAAGTTTTAAAATTGACTGAGTTGTCTGTGGATCCAGAGCCGATGTGGCCTCGTCACATAAAAGCACTTCAGGATCATTGGCCAGTGCCCTGGCAATTCCAACTCTCTGTTTTTGCCCGCCGCTCAGCTGTGAAGGATACACTTTTATTTTGTCATTTAGTTCCACCAGTCTTAAAAGATCCAGTACTTTTTTCTCTATCTCATTTTTGCTAAAGCCCTTTCTCTTTAAAGGATAGGCCACATTCTCAAATACCGTTCTATTTTTCATGAGATTAAAATTTTGAAATATCATTCCAATTTTTTCTCTGCTCTTTCTCAATTCTCTTGGAGATAAACGAGTTAGATTCTTTCCATTTACGATTACTTCTCCGGAAGTCGGCTTTTCCAATAAATTTATACAGCGAATTAAAGTGCTTTTTCCCGCTCCACTGTACCCTATGATTCCAAAGATCTCACCAGCTTTAATGTGAAGATTGACATTTTTTAAGGCTTCCACTGTATTAGTTTTACCTGTATAAGTCTTGTTGATATTTTTTAGCCATATCATACTTTTCCCTCCTCTAAAATCATCTATTGCAATTTTACAGTAATTTTATTCATAAAAAATCCCCTTCCTAAAAGAAGGGGATACACGGCATTAAAAAAAACCCGCGGAAGGGTTTTTATACCTTTCCTCATCTTTCAGAACAACGTTCTGCTGGATTTAGCACCATCACACAAATGTGGTTGCTGAAACTTCAAAGGGCCAGTCCCTCAGTTTCTCTTGATAAGGATATATTCAATTTTTTCAAATTACTTTATAAGCTAAATTATACAACTTATTTTTATTATGTCAATATGTAATTTCTAATAATCATTTTTGTTGACAAAATTACTTAAAAGCTCTATTATATTTAGTAGTCAGTTTAATATGCAAAATTCTTATCCAGAGAGGTGGAGGGAATGGCCCTTTGAAACCTCGGCAGCAGATCTTTTTAAAAGATACTGTGCCAATTCCAGCAAGTTTATTTTTATAGGCTTGAAAGATAAGAAGAGAATTTAAATATCTCTTCTTTGTTTCAAAGAAGATTTTTTTTATGCAAAAAAGAGGAGGTTTTTATTATGAACATAAAATATATCAAGGATTTTCAACAGGACATAATAAATGGAATCGAAAATAGCAAAAATGCTTATATAAATATAAGCCACCAAATACACAGTCATCCTGAGATAGGAAATGAGGAATTTTTTTCTTCCAAATTACTTATAGATACCTTGAAAAAGGAAGGATTTTCTATAGAAAAAGCAGCAGCAGGCCATCCTACTTCTTTTATAGCCAGGAAAAAATCAAATAAAAATTCCAGTACAGTTATCGGATTTTTGGCAGAATATGATGCTCTTCCCAATTTAGGACATGCCTGCGGCCACAACATCATAGGCACGGCAAGTACAGCTGCAGCTATTTCCCTGTCAAAGCTTATAGATGAAACTGGCGGGGAAATTGTTGTATTTGGTACTCCTGCTGAAGAAGGAGGAGAAAATGGCAGTGCAAAAGCGAGCTTTGTAAAACATAATTTATTTAAGGATGTAGACGCCTGTATGATGATTCATCCTGGAAATGAGAACTATAGAACGGTTAAATCTCTGGCCAATGACCCAATTCAATTTGAATTTATAGGAAAAGCCGCTCATGCAGCAGCTTGTCCTGAAAAAGGAATAAACGCCCTTGATGGAGTAATCCAATTATTTAATGGAATAAATGCCCTAAGACAACATGTAACCAGTGATGTGAGAATACACGGTATAATAACCGATGGCGGATATGCCCCAAACATAGTTCCGGATTATGCCAGAGCAAAATTTTTCATACGTGCCTCTGAAAGAAATACCTGCGATCAGGTTACAGAAAAAGTTAAAAATATTGCCAGAGGAGCATCTTTGAGCACAGGAACTAAGGTTAACATAAGTTTTTTCCAGAATAAGATAGATAATTTTCTCATAAACGACAAATTTGATGATGTGTTTGCAGAAAATCTAGAATCACTGGGAGTTCATATAAAAAATAAAATTCCAGAAGGGCTTGGTTCTACAGACGCAGGTAACGTGAGCCATGTGGTTCCAACTATACATCCCCATATAAAAATAGGAGATGACAAATTAGTAGGCCATACTCCAGAATTCCGTGAAGCCGCTATATCAAAACAAGGAGATAATGCTCTTATAATTGGAGCCAAAGCTCTAGCACTGACAGGCCTCACTCTGCTTACTGATAAAAACAAACTCAATGCAATTAAGGAAGAATTCAGCAGGCAGCATTCCTAAAAAATATTTACAGGTATCCACCTGAACCTTTATCCGATGGTTGCCGGCACTTATCTACAACTTTAAGGAGTTGATAGTTTTAGCAATGGTAGCGGTCGGATAAAATTACCTACCAGGAATATACAGTACCATCACTTCTCCAATCTGTACCACCGAATAGAACTCCATTTTCATTTTTCCATATTATCTGTCCCCTGCCAAATACACTTGTATCAATTTCATAATCTACATCATGGCCTCTTTCATACAAATTCTCTGCCAAATTTGAAGAAAACTGCTTTTCAAGGCTTACATTTTTACCTGAGGTCCAGAACCATCTGGGTGCATCCAATGCCGCCTGAGGATTCAACCCAAAGTCAATAAAATTCATCAGTACTTGAATATGCCCCTGCGGCTGCATAAATGCTCCCATAACTCCGAAGGGACCTATGGGCCTATTACCTTTCATCAAAAATCCTGGAATTATAGTATGGTAGGGTTTCTTTTCAGGTTCCAGGAAATTTACATGATTTGGATCAAGTGAAAAGCTATTTCCCCTATTGTGAAGGGCAATTCCCGTTCCAGGTACAACCAAGCCAGAGCCAAAACCCATATAATTGCTCTGTATATAAGATACCATGTTTCCCTCGCCATCTGCAGTGGCAAGATAAACAGTTCCACCGTTTATATTTTTATACACCTTGGGCATGAAAGCAGTTTCTGTTATTTGCTTTCTTCTCTCTTCTGCATAAGATTCAGATAATAAGTCTCCTATATTGACTTTCATTTTTTTTGCATCAGTAACATATTTTAAAGAATCTTCAAAAGCCAATTTTATAGCTTCAATCTGCTTGTGACAGGTATCCACTGAGTCTTTTTCACCAAATTCAAACCCCTTCAGTATATTAAGTGCCATTAAAGCTGTTATTCCCTGTCCATTTGGAGGCATTTCATATACATCATAGCCCCTATAATTTACACTTATTGGATCCATCCACTCCGGTTGAAATTTTTCAAGATCCTCTCTTCTTATGTATCCACCAGTATCTTTGGAGAATTTATCTATTTTTTCCGCCAGTTCTCCCCTGTAAAAAGCTTCTCCTAAGGTCTCAGCTATAGTTTTTAAAGTTTTCCCGTGATCCCTTAAAGTTACAATTTCTCCTATCCTAGGTGCTCTTTCCTTAGGTGAGAAAGTTTCAAACCAGTATTTAAATTCGTCACCTTTCAAATAATGTTTGAATTCTCTGTAGGATTTTTCCCAAAGGTGCCCTACAGTAGGCGTAACAGGATAACCTTCTTCTGCATATTCCACAGCAGGTGCTAAAAGTTTTTCAAAAGGAAGCTTCCCAAATCTTTTCCAAAGCGCCGACCATGCAGCAGGAATACCTGGAACATTTACAGGTGCCCATCCGAACCTCGGCATTTGTTTATACCCCTTACTTCTCAACATATCCACAGATATTTTTTCTGGTGAGGGTCCACTGGAATTTAAGCCATAGAGTTTTCCCTTATAATAAACTATCGCAAAAGCATCTCCTCCAATTCCATTGGAAGTGGGTTCGCATACAGTTAAGGCTGCTGCTGCAGCCACAGCAGCATCTACAGCATTCCCTCCATTTTTTAGAATCTCAAACCCAGCCTCTGCTGCAAAATTCTGTGAAGTAGCTACCATCCCATTCTTCCCATAGGATACAGCCCTGGACGTTTTATATGGATTATATAAATTATCAGATCTCATAGTTATCCTCCCAAATATATTTAATTGCATAATTGCACTTCTTAATTTTCTGTTATCATTTCAATTTTCTCCACATCAAATAAGCCCTTATCCGTAAGTCGGATTTTAGGAATGACAGGAAGTGCCATAAATGACAAAGTAATAAAAGGATCTATTCCATCATGAACTCCCATTTTCCTGGCAGTATCAATCATAGTCTTTACTTTCCTCTGAACTACACCACTTGGCAGATTACTCATCAATCCCCCAATTGGAAGAGGCAAACTTTCAATTATCTTTCCATTTGAGGCAATGACGTATCCGCCCTGTAGTTTTTTTAAACAATTAACTGCAGCAACTATATCTCCGTCATTATCGCCGGCAACTATAATGTTATGGGAATCATGAGACACCGTAGTTGCAATTGCACCTCTTTCTATTCCAAATCCTTTTAATGGAGCTACTGATACATGATCTGTCTTTCCATGCCTTTCTATTACACAGAGTTTATTATAGTCCCCATTTGGTACAAAAATATCTCCCTTTCCTGGAATTTTTTCAAAAAGATGTTCTGTTGTCAGTTGTCTTTTTACAATTTCTATTACGTGATTTTTCTGTTTCCTTTTCAGCAGCAATCTTTCTTCATCAATAGACTTAAAAATAACTGTATTTAACATTTCTTTTTCTTTAATTTCATATTTAAACAGAGATAGATAATTATCGTCTATAATATGTCCAGATTTTAAAACAAAATCCACTTTTACCTGATTTAAATCCTTCAAAACCACGATATCTGCCATATACCCTGCGGCAACGGCTCCATGATTTTTAAGTCCGTAAAACTCAGCTGGGTAATAGGTAGCCATTTTAATTGCTTTAATAGGTGGTACCCCAAGCTCAATAGCCTTCTTTATATTATAACTTATGTGACCTTCCTTCTCAATATCGTCTAACTGTTTGTCATCAGTACAAAACATGCATTGTTCAAAAGGAAGTTTCTCATGAAGAATTCCCTTTACAATGGTTTCCAAATTTTTAGCTCCACTTCCCTCTCTTATTAAAATGTGAAAACCCGACCTCATCTTTTCAAGTGCTTCCTCAAAAGTAATACATTCATGATCATCGTCAATGCCTGCCATACGATAGGACTGGATTTCTTTCCCCTTTATTTCAGGGGCATGTCCATCTATAATCTTATCCTCAAACAGAATAATTTTATCCATTATCTCCTTTTTACCCTCTATTGCATCATGAAAACACATAACTTCCCCAAGTCCAAGAACTCTAGGGTGATTTCTGTATTTTTTCATATCTTTTGCAAGAAATTTACCTGCTCCATTGGTATCGAATTGAGTAGCTGGTACCGATGAAGGTATCATTATATATATATTAAGAGGTATATGCTCCGTGGCATCCAACAAAAAATCCAACGCCTTCTCACCTCTTACATTAACCAGCTCATGGGGATCAGCAATCAACGTGGTAGTTCCCCATTTGAGAATCACTTTTGCCAGTTCAAGGGGCATGACCATGGTTGATTCCATATGCATATGGGCATCTATAAAACCCGGTACAATGTACTCACCAGTACAATCTATTTCTTTTTCTCCACTATATTTGCCAATTCCAACGACCGTATCTTCTACAATGGCCACATCGCCTTTAATTATTTCTTCTGTAAATACATTTACTATATTGCCTCCTTTTAATACAATATCCGATTTTTCATTTCCCATTGCTGCACTTTGTTTTTTCACTCTATTTCTCATTAATATTCTCCTTTCTCATTTAGAGAAAGGTATAAAAAAACCAGCTACCGAAAAATAATTATAATATACCTATCTCTAAATATACTTATAATCAACTATTTACGGTAGCTGGTAGAAACGCTCAACCTCATTATGAGCTTATATAAGTGACCTATGTTAACTTTTATTTAATTAAATTATACTATATAAAAATTTTTTGTCAATTCTGAATAATATTAATATCTCCTATCATATAAGGTACAGCTCTTCCACTTATTTTAACTCTATCTCCAGCCATCTTGCAGTACAATATTCCCCCACGTTCTGATAACTGCTTAGCTACCATTACCCTTTTATTCAATATCCGTGACCAAAATGGTACCAAATTGCTGTGTGCTGACCCCGTTACAGGGTCTTCATTTACACCGAGTTTTGGATAAAAACAACGTGACACAAAATCCACATCTGTACCTTTAGCTGTAACAATAACTCCTAACCCCTTATCCAGTTTTACCATCTTAGAAAAATTTGGGGTTAATTTTTTAACCTGCTCTTCTGTTTCTAATACTATAAACAAGTCTCTCGATAAATATGTTTCAACCGGTTTGATACCAATAGTTTCTGAAATTATCTCATGCGATAACTTTATCTTCTTTGGTTCTCTCAAAGGGAGATCCATCTCATACAAATCACCATTTCGTTTAACTTTAAGCACCCCGCTGGCAGTATTAAATCCCATATTTTCAATTCCAACATCAACGTAATTAGAAATAACGTAAGAAGTTCCCAGAGTAGCATGTCCACATAAATCTATTTCCGATTTTGGAGTGAACCACCTTAAATCATAATTATCACCGTTTTTAATTACAAAAGCTGTTTCTGACAAATTGTTTTCAGCAGCAATCTTCTGCATTACATTATCACCTATAGGCTCATCTAAAACACATACACCTGCAGGATTTCCCTTGAACACTTCATCAGCAAAAGCATCCACAACATAATATTTCATATTGGACTCCCTCCTTTTTAATATCTGAACTCTGAACTTCGATATTTAAACAGATCCCTAGACAAGTCAAATCATTAATTATATTATACTATACTATTATTTAGACAATTATCAATATTCTTTAAAATATATAAAAATTCAGTATATCAACACCCCAAAAAATAGTTATAATTGAGGCCATTAAAATAAATGGTCCAAAAGGTATATAGTCTTTTCTGGATTTCTTACCTGATAAAATCAGAATCACTCCTGCAGCTGAGCCTAGTACAAAAGCTAAAAGCATCATCACCAGAGTGAATTTAAACCCCAGAAACAGTCCACAGAAAAGACAGATTTCCATGTCACCCCATCCCATTCCTCCTCTTGTTGCAATTATAATACTTATAAAAAATATTCCACCTAAAATTCCTCCAAGAATAAAATTCTTTATTTCAAAACCCATATACCAATACAATGCAATAAATATCAGAGCAAAGATAATACCTGCTGCCGTTGTCTTAAAATAAACATCAGTAGTGTCAAAATCTATCATTCCCACTACAATTAAAACACTTATAAATATAGCATATTTTACAAACTCAAGACCTATTCCCAGTTTCGCATAGAGCATCAGATATAGAAGTGCTGCAGCAGATTCTATTACAGGATATCTTACAGATATTTTTACACCACAGTGTCTGCATTTTCCTCCTAGTACAATGTAACTTATAATGGGCATCAGATCAAACCACTTTATTTTAGCACTGCAGTTTGTGCAGTGTGAAGGAGGATATACAACGGACTCGCCCCTTGGTATCCTGTAAATACACACATTTAGGAAACTTCCAATGGCAGCTCCAAAAATAAAGATAAAAGCAGCAAGATAAATATTCATATACACTCTCCAATTTCTATATAATTTATAGTATATACCTTTTACATTATGAACAAATCTTGCTGCGAATATTCCGATTATGTATATATTATCAAGGATGGCTTTTCTATAATCATCCGAAATATACGGTGGTAAATATTAAACTAAAAGAGGAGGCTTTAACTAGAATGGTATTTCAAGTATTACAAGAGCTCCCCCTGTAATTTCAGAATTCAACAGCTTCATACAGCCCCCATGAAGTTTCATAAAGGACTTTGCAATAAAAAGCCCCATGCCATAATGAGTTCTTGAGGTTCTGCCGCTGTCACCCCTGTAAAATTGTTCCCCGGCCAGCTGCAATTGCTCCCTTGAAAATCCCTTGCCACTATCTTCAACTGAGAAACTTATCCTGTGATCCTTTCTCTCCAGTTTGAAATTAATCTTTCCACCTTCTGGAGAATATTCAACTGCATTTGATATAACATTTAAAAGGGCCCTGTACAGTAAATTTTCATCTCCACGAAAAAATTCCGGTACATTTTCCCCTTTGCTGTTCTCAAATTGAAGATCCCTCCTAGCTGCAAGAGCCTTCCCCTGAGTTTCCAACTTTTTGAAAAATATTTTCATATTTATTTTAACTGGATTAAAAGCAATACTGCCTTCCGACTTTATCATATTTATAAGCAGCTCCAGATAACGTTCAATTTAATAGATGACAAAAAACTGTGATTTTAAAATTTCACCAGAGTAAAATTTTACTCTGGTGTTTCTTCATTGTGGTTGGTAGAAGGAAGCCTTGGTTTTACCCTTGTACTCCCAGCCCCAATCAGAACCCGGCGTGCAGTTTTTCCGCACCGGGCTCCCCAAAACAATTCACAATTATCATCGTTAGACATTTGCATGTATTAATTCTGGATAGGGTAATTTAAACCATTCCTTAGTACTTAGATAAGACCAATACATTCTATGCCTTTGACTCCTTCTTCTAAGTGACCTAATCCATTGATTAACAACTTCCTGCCGAATATATACAAGCTTATTTCTACAGTGATACAAGGAAAAGTACTGATAGAAACCTTTCAACATACTTATCAATTGCTTCTGCTGGTCTCTTCTTTTCCAGTGACTATGTCCTTTAAGCCATTTATGAGTTTTGTCCAAAAACTTTCTACAACTCTTTACTGTAGGTTTTCGGATTAATGCAAACTGTCCATTTGTACCAACCCCACTTATATGTTTAAATCCTAAGAAATCAAATGTTTCTGGCTTTTCATCATATTTAGCTTTTCTTTCTCTTGCATATCTCCCAAAAGAAAGAAGTCTCGTCTTTTCCTCTGCAAGTTCTAAACTAAACTTGTTCATTCGGTATTTTGAATACTTCTCAAACTTTTCTGCATCTCTTTTATATTGAAAGCAAGCCACATAGTCATCAGCAAACCTTATCAGGTATGCTTCGCCTTGTGCATATGTTTTATATTTCTTCGCAAACCATAAATCTAAAACATAGTGAAGATAAATATTTGCAAGTAATGGGCTGATTGGTCCACCTTGAGGCGTTCCTTTTGTATTTATTGTAACTACCCCATTAATCATTACTCCTGCTCTTAACCATTTCCCTATCATACTAATTATTACAGGGTCGGCTATTCTCAGCTTTATCATTTTCATCAACCATTGATGGTTTATATTATTAAAGTATCCCCTAATATCGGCCTCATATATAAATCTTACTTTCTTCTTTACTATGCATTCTCTTAGTGTTTTGAGTGCTTGATGAGGATTTCTCCTTGGTCTAAATCCATATGAGAAATCCATAAATTCTTGTTCATATATGGATTCAAGAATTCTTGCTACCGCACGTTGTACAAGCCTATCTTCTACAGTAGGAATGCCTAAAGGGCGTGTTTTACCATTACCTTTTGGTATATCTACACGCCTTACCGGCGGCGCTTTGTATTTCTTTTCTTTCATTCTCTTCCATATATCTTTTACTCTTTCATCAATATTATATTCAAACTCTTTAGTTGTTTCTCCGTCTACGCCACTTGTCCCTTTCCTATTCATCATCTTCCATGTTTCTTTTAGAAATTCAGGAGTTATAATGTGGGCTAAAGACGTAAATACTGCTTTCTTGTCTTTGCGAGCTTTAATCGCTATCTCTTCCAATTTTGTTGACATATTCATCTACCTCTGTTTGTGTAGTTTATGTTTCCTTGACGAGAATTCATTTTGTCCTGTCGCTTCCCCATGTACGTGGCTTTCCCACGCTCCAAGTACTACCAACAAGTCCGACTCCCGTCACAGCTTCCGCTTGCTTGTGGATGGTCCTTTCGGCTTGCGTACTCTGCATTTGCAAAGACCGTGACGGGTCTCCCGGGTTCCTTGACAATTCCTTTTCATCCATGCCATGCTCTCAGACCCCGCCGGAGTCTCTGTGGTCCCTGCTCCAACAGCCAATCCTGTAACAAATGCCATGCTCTCAGACCCCGCCGGAGTCTCCATTTCCCTCGCCTTTATCAGGAAACTACTATAGCCTTCCAAGTATTCGACCTTGTCGGCCTCCGGACGTACTAACGAGGCTCAATCGCTTCACTTACGTTATGGCCTAGATTCGCTCTATCTACGCTTAGTCTGTGTCGTTACCTTCACAGACCCAAGACTCGATTTCAGGTGAGGCGGCTGTACCTCTTTCCTGAGTTGGAATTTCACCAACTGAAATTGCCCGGCTTAGCCCGGCGCACCAAAGAAAGAGCAGATATCTCCCTCAATAAACCATTTGGTACCAATAAAGTTTGTTTGTATTTGTGATAGAGCTGTATGACAACTCTTGTTTGGTCTAAACCCATGTGAATATTTAGAAAACTGACTTTCATAAATTGCTTCTAAAATCATTCGGATAACTTCTTGAACTAATTTATCTTTGAAACTTGGTATTCCCAATGGTCTTTTCTTACCATTCTTTTTCGGAATATATACTCGTCTAACAGGTGTTGGTTGATATTGTTCAGTTTTCATTAAATCAATCAACTGATGGATTTGTTTCATACTAAAGCCGTCAATGGTTTCATTATCAACACCTTTTGTTAAATTACCTGTTTTATGAGCAATTCTTCCATATGCCATAATATAGAACTGTTCGTTGAATAAATTTCTATATAATCTTTGAAATTGATATTCAGCTTTTGTTGATTGCTTGACTAGATTGTCTAATATCACTTCTGGATTTCTCATTGAGCATCACGCTCCTTCCTAAAATTCATTAAACTTAATAAGTTGATTCCCTTCGCCCTGTACTAGGCTTTCCCTAGCTCCGACTACTACGAAATCTCCGTTACCATATTAGATATTCAGTGCCATCTTTCTTGAGTTTCCCCTTGAAATTTATCACAATTAAAAGCATTGCACATAGCTGTTTCTAGCATTCTAACTTAGGCAATCCCCATTTAGTACTTGGTAGACTAACTTCATAAGATATCGGATGTGACGTTCGTCTGTTTATCTATCTCTATGGAAAGACTTGAATCTGGAAATACCAGTAATATACGTATCTACGATGTGTACATTACCCAAATTCACTTAACGTAAATAGTTATCGTTCCGTTAAGAGGTTCTATATCCTAGTCAGACTGTCATTCAGGCAGTTTAGCTTTCATCCTTATTCTTATTTTTCAACTCGCCATTCAGTCGTAAACTGATAACTGTTTAACTTATGACTTTTTCGACATGCTACACTCCCTGTCCAGTTTCCCTTTCAGATAAGTCGAATGTTGATAAGGTATTAAAGGTATTTACACCCTAGTGTGTTGTTAATACACATTCTTAAACCAAGCCCTTATGGGCGCACATAAATACAAAAGTAAATTTCACTTTTTAAAGAACCAATATAGAGTGTATTTCCCATGGCCTCTTTTTCCTCACGATGTATAAGCTCACCACTTCGGTAACTCTTAAAACTGCGAAACACTGAAATACATTCTTCATTTCGGCATTTTTCAGTTAGCTTTGGGATATCAAGTATACCTGCTTTGTCATTTATAGCTAAGTCAAGCCTCTTGAATACGCCGCCGTCACTTATTGCACACATGAAAAAGTCGTACCAGCTTCTGTGCTGTGCCAGAAGAAATCCCTCAAATTGCCTGCAGCCCCGTCCTTTAAGCTCCAGAAGCACACCTTTCTTTTCATCAGGTGATACCATTACGAAAATATCTCCCAAAGCATAATGCTCGGTGTAAGAATAAAATCCATAATCCTCATGAAGCATGTACTTCATCTTAAGAAGCAAGACATCTTCAATAACATGTTTTACATTTACAGTAGGGAAACGTATCCTTACATAGTCAAACAACATCTCAAGAGGTGAGTCCGGGTTGAAGCGTTCCAGTGACTTTAAAATTGTCTCTTTGATGTCTTCTGACGGTGAAGCTCTGCCGTTTTCAATGTCACTTAGATACTGTCTTGTGATTCCAGCTGCAACTGCAAGACGATTTTGTGAGATGCCATAGGAAGTTCTCTTTTCCTTTAGTTCCTGCAACCATAAACTGTTTTCACTCAACTACATCCCTCCAATCAAAAAAGGATGTCAACTGAAAGGACTGTAGTTGACATCCTTAAAAAATCCCGGAAACCTTTATATAATAAGGTATCTACAGGATTTTAAAACTGTTTTTTATTGTATTTGTGCCCCCCTGTTAGATACGGGGGCTAATCGCTGGTGTGGCATAAGCCACACCAAAAGCAGGTCAGTCCGTCCCTGCGGCTTTCGCTTCGCACGCCGCCTGTCCGTCCTGCCTGCTTTTCTCTAGTTTTCCTATCGCTTTTATAAAATCATGTCCTTTTGGTACAAGTGGAGTATAAAACTCACTTATCACACTTGTACCTGTATCAACATAGCCACGTCCTTTTATTTGCTTTAGGAAAAAATCTTTTTCCACCTCACCGAACATCATGCCGTATCCCATCTCTGACGTACGGCCAAGTGCTACACGAAAGTTAAAGTTATCTCTAATTCCATCTCCTAAATATTTTGCATCTGGTCTCTGACAAGCTAAGATCAAGAAGAAGCCGCTTTGGCGCCCCAGCATGACAATTTGTTTGAGCTTGCTCATAACCTGCGTACTTTTTTTACCTATCATTTCCATAAATGAAGTGTACTCGTCAAAGATAAGGAAATGAGCTGGCAGTCCTAAATAAGCATAGTTTTCACCTGTTTTGTAGTTCTCCATCAACTTCATTTCTTCATTTTGTTTCATCATATCATCATAAAACTGATCCAAACAGTCAATCATATCCTGCTGTTTGTAATATACATTTGGCATAACAGAAGAAAGGTCGGCAAGGTCAGCGTTTTTGGGATCAAGAACATAAAGGACGGCATTCGTATGCAATAATGCTTCAATTATGGAGAAGATAAAGTACGTCTTCCCTCCACCTGTGCCTCCGGCTATCAGCATGTGAGGGAGTTTGTCATACTCCCACCAGATATTTTTCATGAGCCTTAGCCTGCCGTGTTCCGCCTTTACCTCATCAATAGTAATACGGTTTGCAATCATGTCATAGAGCAGGGTATATTCAACATAAGAATCCTTTAACTCTTTGTCCACCAGTTCACAGTACAAGCCACTTTCCAGTTTCTTTTCCAGGTGCAGAAGCTGATCTTGATACTTTCCAAGAGTTATTTCCACATATATATGAATCAAGCCATTTTTCAGTAAATAATACATCCTCGGAAAATGACTGATCTTCTCCCTCGACTTGCCAGATGGAAGGTCCTTAAAAAGTCCATCATTTTGTATCTGCTCAGATTCATACCATTTATTTTCCAGTATCATTCGTGCCAGCCTTTGGCAATGAATCAGCTGTTCCACATGGTCATGCCGAAAATGGTAATATAGACAAGCCACGACCAGACTTACTGCTGTGGCAACAGCTATACTAAATATCAGATAGGGCGTAATAGAAAATTGAAAACTGCCATCATGTGTGAGACTAACCTTTTGCCAGTCCATTGTCATGAGCCGTTTCCCATGAAAGGCTAGTAGCACCAGCAGAAAAATCAAAGTAAGCGAGGTAGCAGCAAACCAGAAGACCAAATTTTTATCACTTGCTCTAATTCGTCTTCCTTTATAGATAAAATGCTTCATAGATCATCCTTTCCGGAAAATATAGATGTTCTATTTTCCTTTATTTTGAGACTGCGGCTGTTGGTTTTTAACATGGGAGATTACCTGTTTATTTTTCAGTACAATATCATCGGCCTTGATATACCAGTCCACGTCTGCACCTCTGAAAGTGGCAGTGGCCACTGTATCTGCTACTGGATTTACAAGTTCCACTTCGGCGTTGTAGTCAAACTCTTTTAAAGGGACAGAAGCTGGAATACTTACCTGTATCATACAACCCTGTCCACGGGATTTAAGGTCATAGGTACGCTCTTTTATTTCATCACTGACCGTACCATCTTCATTATTGATATGCACCTCACGGCGAAGTGCAGAAAATTTCAACACTCCAAATGTCTTTTCCTTGTCAATTACAATTCCTTCAGCTAATCTCATTTTTTATACCTCTCTTTCTTTATGCTTTCACCATATCATCTGCATGCAGAATATAATTTGTAAAACCACGGTCGCCAATTTTATATCCCTCAGCAGTAATACGAGGATTGATAAGTTTTACTTTTTCTTCAACTTCAAAATGCTTTTCACCAGCTTCCGATGGTAATATCACTACAATATCATCGGCTCTTTGGATATCAGAATACAGATTGTAACTACGGGAAAGAATCGACATACGACCGTTCATTCTGCGTTGTTCAACTTTTCCTTCTCCTGCATACTCCAGATTCCCAAATGTCTTTTCCATGTTCGGAATAACATGCTTTAATTCCATATACTTAACCTCTTTTCTTTTTTATTTATAATAATTAAATTGTAATTGTCTCCTTATTCTGCTGGATGAAGCATACCTTTCTGCCCGTTCTTTATCAAGGGCAAGCTTATGTGCTTCGCACCCTTGACAAAGCCCGGTCAAAAAGGTAAATAGCAGGTAAGCAGAATAAGGAAACATTATACTAACTGTTCTCTACAATTAAAATGGTGGTAAACGAATACAATGCTGTTTCATATAAAATCCTCCCTTGTGTTTTAGTAGATATAAAAAAATGGCACTGCAATATGCTGTGGCATGAAAATAAATTGAAATAAAAAAGAGATATTACTTTTTAAATAATACCTCTTAATTTAATATATATTTGATTTCCAATTGTCTAAGTCTTTATTTTTTATCAAATTACGAAATAAAATTAAAGAAAAAGTATTATCAATTAGATGAGAAATCTCACGAGCATTATTACAAGATGTGCACGCTGCAATTAGTTTTTCTTTAATTGAATAATCTTCAATTATTTGTTGTTCAGTCGAATCATAAGAATCATATTTAGTATTAAACATTTCTGTCGCTATTTCAACCTTTGCACTAATTGATAAATCTTCAAATTTTATTACTGAATCAAATCTTGAAAAGATTGCATTACCAAGCTTATTTTTTATATCATCAAGTGATTTATAATTTGATGTACATATTATTATAGATTTCTTTAATTCTAATTTATAATTTTGGTCTTCGTATATACCTTCATCAAATAACTGATAAAAGGCACTATGAAAAACTGAATATGCTTTGTCAAATTCATCTAAAAGAATCACATTTGATTCTCTCTCTAATAATTCTTTTGCAAAACTTTTTTCATAATAGGCTCCACCAAATAGATATGTAGCAAATTGATTATTTTGAAACATAGAAAACTGTTTTCTAAATAACTTCTCTCCAATTACACTACTAATTGCATGAGCCGTCTCTGTTTTTCCCAATCCTGTATCGCCATAAAATAGAATCACAACTGGCTTACTTCTATTAGAATTAGTTAATGGATATAGCGCTTGTATTAAACCATCTAAGACTTTTTTCTGACCTTTAATTTTTCTTTCATACGAATTATATAGATTAACTAAATCATCTTTTTTGATTGTATTATACTCTTGCTTTACTATTTTCGTTTGAGGATATATTTTCTCTATTTGTGAGCTAATGGAAATAGGTGGATTCTGAATGTATAAATTTTCTATATCCAATTTCCCCAAGAAATTAGCAAAATTTAAAATTACATGTTCTTTTACTCCTGAATACTCACTTGATTCTATAACAAAATTTTTTACTTTTACCTTCTTCCTATCTGGTAATTGCTTATCTGGTATTTCTAATATGAAACTCCTGCTATCTGTATCAATTTCCATTATTAAATCTGTTAAATTTCTACATTCGGTACTTGGAATTATTTTCTGGAAAGCTATATTTGAACCATAAAAAATTACAACATCATTCATCTTTCAACACCCGCTAAAACAATATCATATACTTTTAATCCTGAATTGCTAATATCATCATTTCCTGATACTATTTCTTCAGCAGTAGGTGTTTTTTTCGAAAAGTCAAATTCTTTGGACATATCTAGTTTTGAAATATCGCATACACCTACACAAATACCATAATATACAAGTTTCATCTTTGTTAAATCCGATAAATTATAATTGTTTCTAAAAGCTCTATTATTAAGTCTTAAAACAGTTTTAGGACTATTTTCACTACTCAATAACATCTCATAGTATCCTCTTGCGCTCTCAAGAGCTTCATTCAACTTCTCAAGGTCAATTGGTGCTTCTTCTTTAGGAACAATTATAGAATAAGGGCTGTACATCTTATAAAGAGAAATCGAATTATCTGGTGCATATGCAACATCAGTAAATTTCTTTATATTTTTATCAGCGTTAGCAATAACAAGGTAATCTGTAAGCAATGTATTAGTAATTTTTGTTCCAATTGCAGTTTTAGTCTCATGGTCATATGAGCTATTTGTTTTTCCACTAATAGATGCTTTTACCCAAGATAAAAAGTTAAACCCACCACCTATTTCAGCATCTATCTCTGCAATTATTTTTGCTAATTTTTCTTTATCTTTTTCTGTACTCCAATCCAAATGACCTCCGTTAACAATATCAATGTAATCACTCGCAGATTGTTCATCAAAGTATACTACTTTTATCATTTTTTTCTCTTTATTATTTTTTGCCATTCAATCAATCACACATCCTATATTTTTAATCTTTTTTATGTTCCTACACTCTATATCAACTACCACTGAAATATTAATATAATTTTTTACTTTTGATTCTATCACCATTTTTATAAACACAATATGTTTGTAAAAATACCTAAAATGAAGAATTTTTACGTATGTTTTCTTTGTTGCCAGAAACTATATCTCCACACGCCTTGATTGTATAAAAAACACGCCTGTTGAACCTGATACTCCTCTTGGTATTAGGTCATTTTTATAAAAAATTAACTATAAATATAATTCTTACGCTTTTTGCTCCCACCTTTACTAACTTATCTTTGACTTCCATCATAGTTTACATGACAATTGGCATTCCATTTCTACTTTACAACTTCATTAAAAACTGCAGAACACAAAAGCCTTTTTTATATATAATTCATTACATTATTTTTTAATCATCAATTACCTTAACTTTTGTATAATCAATTTCAAGATTTCTTACTTTTATAATATCTATATGAGGCACATTATAGTCTCTTTTAAGCATAATAACTGGATTGTAAAAATCATTTTTGTACTTACCAGCTTTTAAATAATATGCCATAGCATTTATACTATACTTAACCAATAAATCACTCTTTTGCTGCTTATTAATGAACTTGTCTGTGGATTCAATGTCGACTAACTCTAGTGGTACTCTGAATGATACTAAATAATTTTCACATCTCTCAGCATAGTCGTCTGCTATACTAATCTCTTCATAGGCATTTGCAATACTCTTCAATATTTCTGGTGAACCTAACCATCCCTTACAACGCTCTAAAATAAAGTCTGCGACAAAAAGATATCCATTAACATTGAAATCATTAAGACTCTTTGGGCCACCGAATCTCATGAATAAATTTGATTCCTTCAATTTACTCCAATCTATAACACCACCATTCCTTCTAGCAATAATCTGATTATCTACAAATATAAATTCAAACTTCTTCTCTTTTAAATACCTTGATAATGCCGTATTAGTAGTTAATGCTTTAGACAGTGTCATAATATCTTCGGACATCAAAAGTTCTTTATTTTCTCTTGGTGCAATGTGATTTACAATTATTTTATCAATACACTGTACTTCGCTACATTTAAAAAACTTCTTTATTAATTCTAAATCAAGATAATCAATAGTGTATTCATCATAACTTTCATTAATAATCCATATTACATATTGTTGGAAAAAACTAATAATATCCCTTTCATCAGTAGAAAAGATATTCGCAAGTGACTATATTAATTTTATGAAGTTTACTGTATTTAATAGCATAAAATTCATCTCCATTCTTCAACCGGAATACATTCTATGATCTGCTCCGGAAGGATATCCATCACGGGCTTCATATATGCGTATATATCAGAATAAAGATTTGAAAAATTACAATCAATAGCATATGAAAACATCCATTTTTTTAGTTGCATCCATTCCGTTTGCGAATCATTCAAATAATCATGAATATCATTATAAAAAGTATAGTACTCAAATTGGCTTAACTTGGCTTTATATTTAACAACATAACCTTTTCCAATTTCACTCCAGCTATTGCCAAGATAGTCTAAAGATGAATTAAATGCCGATAGTGTAAGCAAAAATTCAGGCCGTTTATCAATTTCCGTTCCATATTTGAATATGTCTTTACTAAAGAAAAAACCATTAACCTGGTGATCAAAATATATTTTTCGTGCTATATCTTTTAATTTTTCTTCTTGAAAAGTCAATGTTTCTTTTTTGTTCTTATAGCTTTCATAATCAATATTATATATTTTACCTTTGTAAATCATTTTCTTATTCTGAATATCGAATTTAAATCCTAAATTATCTAAAAATAAATTAAGTTGGCTAGTTTCTGCTAATACTTTTTGCAAATTTTTTATTCCATGTTGTTTTATTTCAATGCACTGATTTGAATTTGAAGTAACATGAAAAACAACAAATTCAATGCTATTCATATCAATTGCTTTGATCGTATTTAAATGCCTATCAATAAAGCAATCCAAATCATTATTACATTTGATAATATAGTCTTTTATTACATTTTTACCTGAAATGTCCAAAGTTTCTTGTAACCATTTATAGGCTAAATCAGAAGTAGTAATATCAAATATCAAAAATACTTCTCCCTTTCAATTTTATATTTTTTATCCTTTTTAATTATCATTATTGGTGTATTCTATTAAATATGGAGTTTTATATTATTTTATTAATTCTCCATTATCTTATATGCAAAATCAAAGTTAGGGATTTTTTTCCATAGACTGCTATCACCAATGACTGCTACCCGATACTTCGCCCTTGTCATAGCAACATTAAGTATATTGGGCTTTTTTCCTGCCCATTGTGCAGCACCTTCACCGCTTTTTTCATCGCAACCAAGAATGATTATTACTTCATTTGCTTCTTTTCCCTGAAATGTATGTACAGTTCCACAAGACTTATCTACCCAATCACCAATATCATTTTGATCATAATTAGGATAATGCTTGTTCAGTGCTTTTTTTAGTAAACTCTTTATATTATTTGCAACAGTCTTAAACGGACTGATAATATAAAGATTTGGAAATCCATTTTGCAATTCAAAGGCACTGAGTACCATTTCAATAGCCTTGTCCCCTTGTGCTGGTACAAAGTGATCTCTATCACCATTTTCTTTTCCTTTTATATCTATCCATATAGATTTGTTCAATAAAAGTAATACATTTGCTTCGGGGTTTACTGATTTTTTGAACATTCTGTTATTGTACGCTATTTCGTTGGAAATTGAAAACATAGGGTCTAAGCATCTTCTATGTATTACTAGTGGACATCCAAGCCACATCTTTCCATAGGAATACTCACGATATCCTCCATACGGATTAATGCTGTCAGCTAACATTTGAACAGAAAGCTCCTCTACCCTATATGAAGCTTCAATTTCAAATTCTTCAGCAAATTTTTTTGAAAGCTCTTTAGGTACGGTCACAACCGGTTCTACCTGTAATGGATCTCCAACAACAATAGCCTTGCAAGTCCGCCATAAAGCACCCAATGCAGAATATGGAGTAGCCTGTCCTGCTTCATCAATTATCAAAGTGCCCAATCCATTTTTATCTACATATTTTAAAAATGTAGAAACTGAAGCAAAAGTGGTTGATATTACCGGTACAATCAGAAATAGGGTATTTATGAGATGTGTATAACCAACTATCTTATCCTTCTCATAAAAGCTACCATTCCACATATTAACAAGGCAGTTCATATTTTGCTTTACACTTTTTGAATTTAAAATAAATGCTTTATGTAGCATTAATCCATAGTAAAACAATTCTTCTCTAAGCGTATCATAATCTTTATTCGTCCAGGGAGATGCTATTTGAGAGCTTTCATTTTTTTGTATCTCTATCCAGAACTCTTCATTAGCAAAGTTCTTACCAAATTGTTCTTTATATCTTTGTATTTGCGCACAGCTGTTTAAAAAAGCTTTTTCCTTATCTTCAAAATGTCTATGTGCCTTTTCATAGTTAACTGTCATAGTATTAATTAACATCTGTAAATGGCTTATTCGTACATTATGCTCTGTGAGTTTAATTATGACAGCATCCATCTCCTCTTTCGTATGTTTAAGTTGCAGGACAAGAGGATCTTTCCTGAATAAGTTGCAGGACAAGAGGATCTTTCCTGAAAATGAAAGAAAATAGTCTTTTAAGCAGACTGAGTCTACTATTAAGAAGCATTGTGTTTTTTTCTAATACCTCAATTTGATATTTTAAACTTTCCTGTTCCTTTACTGCCTGATTAAACAAATCTTGCTGCTCAGTCATCTCATTTTTTGCAATATTCATCTCATTTTTTGCATTTTCATATTCCTGAGTAACCAGCTTATGTCTATTTGTGTTATCAATGGCTTCCTTTATTAGCAATGCGGTATTTCAATACTTCTTGATACTTGTTCTTAAATATATACTTGGCTTGCTCCCAGTCGGGCAATTCTTCCTTATATAACTGCTGTAAATTAATACCATTTTTATTGAACCAAAGAGCCTGCTTCAATTTATTAATATTAGATTTCTTACCAAGACATGCAGAAATCAACCCCCAACATTCTTCATCATTACCCATAAGCGTATTGGCAATATCAGAGAAATAGGTTTCTCTATTTTCATCCATATTAAACAATTTTGTATTGCTCTTTTTTACATCTTTTGCAATAGGAAACTCTTTGGATATATTTTCGACTGCCGCATTATTATTAGATGCCACAATAATCCCATACTTATTTAGCTTAGAAGCTGGCTGATAATAGTACTTTAAGTATTCATTTTCGGGAGAATCAAATTGGCATTGTTCAAAAGCATCATCTGGGTTTTGATAATCACTTAGCAATATTGCTCTTTCTACAACATATGAAGCTATTATTTCTTTCAAGAGAGTAGTTTTTCCTGTCCCCGGAGGTCCATTTATTGAAAAAATATTGCCAGGTTGTTCTTCATCTGATATTCCCATATTGATTGCAATTTGCTGCATCAGACTAGGACTATAAATTGACGGCCATTTGCCTAATGGATACTTGTCTGGTGATAGCCAGATGTTCATTTGAGAAACATTATTATCTATTTCCACCCGATCAGTAATTGGCATCTTTAACGCTTCAATGTATTTGACAATGCTGTCTTCGTTTTGAATTTTTTGCCTAATCATATCAATATCTGAAACATAAAAACTTGATAACATGTCAGTACTAGTGTCTATGTCACCCCCTACATCTTCCTGTCCGTTTTGTTTTTTCCCTTTTACTTTACTTTTGCCATTTTCTTTTTTAGCATACTTTTTATTTATGATAGCATTAAAGATACTATTGTTTTGTTTAAGTGATATTTTTTCAATAACACCCGTATATATCTTTTCCAAATCTTCATATTCAATTTTATTATTTATAGATAGTA
Source organism: Clostridium aromativorans (assembly GCF_020908015.1). Classification (NCBI taxonomy): domain Bacteria; kingdom Bacillati; phylum Bacillota; class Clostridia; order Eubacteriales; family Clostridiaceae; genus Clostridium; species Clostridium aromativorans. Next base: position 13,434 of record NZ_JAJJPB010000021.1, on the reverse strand, counting down.
TAGTATCATTTATTTCACTATTTAATTTATTAATTTCTAACGTGTGAAAATCTGTTCTAAGATTTTTCTCTGCAATTATTTTTGCAACTGCCCATACGAAAGTAGAAATCGAAAAAGAATCATTAACGTAGGTTCCATCTGCTCTTAATTTAAATGCACAAATACATGATTGAGAATTATCTTTTTCTATAGCTTCATCTTTTTCACCGATAGAACTTAACATGTCCTCAATTAAATCTTGTGACTTGATCTTACCCAAATAGATATCATAAATATATCTAGGATCATCTTTTATAATCCATGGTAATCTATTGCTTGGCTTATTAATATATAGTGTATTTCTTGTTTTTTCCGGCCAGAACGGTGAAAAAAACTCTAGGTTATACCAATAACTTAAAATCTTTCTTTTTTCATCCATATCAAATTATTCCACCTTACTTTCAGCTTAATGCTTAAATCAACCGCACACCACTAAAATACATATCTTTTCTTTAATTAATCGAATTAAATCATCATTCACTTTAGGTATAACTCAAAAATCACCCTAATCAAACAGTCCCCTCTTACTTGTTCTTCTAACTGTTGTTATATTTACAAATTACTAATTTGTAATACTCAACATTAAATTGGAATTTGTCTGCATTATGTTATAAGAATATTGAGAAATGACGTAAAATCCTTTGTTACTGTTGTAATAAGAAACATAAAACCGAGCGCTAAACAAACATAAGATATTATTTTGAATCTAAGTCACCACCTAACTCAGAAATATCAAATGCCGATCTATCTTCAATAGAATCGATTTTCTTAAACTTAATATCAGCTACATTTCTTTCACCAATCAACATTGAGTAATCCGATCTTAATGCATAATATAGACAATTGAATAGTGAAAATTGATTATAATAAAGTTTATGTGTTTTGAGCACAGTTAAGGTATTCATAAAAGAATCTCTTACAATTTCTATGTCTATTGTTGGCCAACAATAGGTAGAATCATTATGTAATTGTTTTTCTCTGTACTCCCTCCAAGCTATTAGCTTGGGCTCTATAAAATGGTGATTATAATTTCTCCATCTATTGCATTTTTCAAGCATCTGCATGATCTTATCATAGTTACTAAGTTGAGGTAATTCTAATTTACCTTCTAACCTTGAATAGGTTTTTCTTAATTTATAATATGAAATACCTTCAGATAAATCTCCAAAGTCGTTTAGCAACACACTTGCATTGAATGCCAACCTTTCTTCGAAACTCTTGAATTTATTATACTTTATTTTCAATCTATTACTTGACTCAAGCAATAGCCATTCATTTTCTTTTTTTCCGAGTTCTGAAATAAGCTTACTATCATCGCCTTCGATTAATGAATTACTATCAATCATTATTTTAACCAAAGTTTGCTTGATTCTACCTATAAGTGCTGTTTCCATGTCTTGAAGTACACTTTTCATAAGCAAAATATATCTTCCAGAATGTTCTGCCATTAAATAAAAGGCAACTATAAAATCTTGTTTATTTTCAAATGGGTATTGTTTTATTTTTTTCATATAATCTCCTCTATCTAATAGCAACTAATTAATATTATATTCTTCTCATCGCTACTATAATTTGTATCTGATTTTCTTACTTAATAAATTTCTCTCTATTAATTGGCAATTTAAACATAATGAGAAGTTACAGTAAGTAATGATGTTTTGCTTTACTAACATTATTTTTTACGCTTTCTTTTTTTATTCTTGCTATGTCTCACTTTATTATTTGATTGTAACCCTGTTATGTATATATAATAAAGTGATTGAGGACTTATAGCAGCAACTTCAAGAGTTTTTCCAAACTCAATAAATCTTTTGAAAAATTCTTTTCCGGTTTTAGGAGTAGTATGGTATTTACTTTTTGATATTTCAAAAGTCATCATTTCTAAGATTGCTCTTCTTGTAAATGTTGGTATAGAATTCAACTGCCATAAAATATCATTTATTGCAATAGGCTTTTGAGGACATAAGGCATTAAGTAGTTTCAACTGTGTTTCCGATAAACCATAGTTTTTTTTATTAGGTCTAAACACCCCGATTTCATCCCAAATTACTTTAACATTCTCAATTACATAAGGCTTATTTATAGGTAGAGACATTGTTTTTATTTCCGCTTCAATCTCGTCATCATTTTTAGCACCAAAATAGTGATAGAATACCACACTATTAATATTGCTTTTATTAATACACGAAAAAATATGACTATCATTTTGAGGAGCTAATCCTATTATTGTCAATGTCCCAGTCATTTGTTCAAAATCTTGAAAATGATAGTTGTAACCACAATAAAGATTCTTCTCAATACCAATATTAACAAGTTCACGTTGCTCAGTTGGTAATTTCTCAAGTATGTTTTTTAGTTCAACTTCATTCTTTTTGACCTTTTCTTTAAGATTTTCAAACTCTAAGAATGCTTTTGTCATATTTGTTGCATAATTATATTTACGATTACCGCTAAAATCAAGTATTGCAGAGCAATTACAATGTTTAAATTGTGGTGGAAACCATATATTCTGTCCTTTTTGTACTCTTAAATACCCATATGCATTTTGTGGATTTTCTGAATGATTTTTTGTTTTAAAATCTCCATGCAAATGAAATACAGTACGATTTGTTAATTTTTCAATTGTGTTATCATAATTGAGTGTAAATATATTATCAAAATTGCTAAAGTATATTTTAGATAATTTGTTCATTTTACAATGTAATTTTTGAATGCTCCCTTTACAATAAATTGCATCAAAAATCATTCTTTCAAATCCCTGTTTAATTGATTCATACTGGTCTAATATATCTTCCTGTTTAATTAGAGATAGTAAAAGTATCAGTAACCAATCTTCCATTCCTATTTCTTCAATACTTCTTATTTCACAAGTATAATTTTGCCCAAAATCTTTTAAAGCATCTATTAAATCTTTATCTCCATAAGTCTCGGCTAAATCTTTACACTCATTTTTTCGAGCTTTGTTTGCAATTTCTATCATATTACTAAATAATTCAATGATTTCATCACCTGTTATTAAAGGTTTTCTATCTTGACTATCCTGAAACAACATATTATATTTTCCCATTTTTGCTTTTGCCAGTAGGCGGACAATTATCCACTTGTTTAAATAATCATCTCCACCTACTTGAATATCAAGTCCATTGCCTATTAAAACTGAATTGTAATTTCTATCCATTACATAATATCCTTCCATTGTTTTACATTTAGTTATTATCTTGAACTTCGCCTAATTGCTATAATAAATCATTTTTAACCTTTGCATTATAGAAATAATGGGCTATTTTCTATTAGCTCTAAATAAAATAATTCTACATAAAATTATATTATCCTTCATAATTTGTAGAAAAAAGTAAAAAAATCCAAGATACTACTCTAGGATTTCATTTGCATAAACTGCATTTCTCATAGATATCTAAAATTACAGGCTACTTTCCTTCAATATACGAATCTATATCTTCTAGATATTTCAAAGCCATCTCTTTCTTTATTATAACTATCTCTACCTTCTTTATGTTGTCTTAAACAATCTCTAAATGTTATATGCCGATGTAATTCCTCATTGTCTTTATCACATACATACAAATGGTGTACCATTATTGGCAGCAACATTGCCACGATTTTAGGTAAATCCCGAAAATGCACAATTTCATTGAAGACTATAATCCTATATAATCGAAAAATAAAAATAGTAAAATTGCGAACTATACTGTAAGACATATAAATAGAATTTTTTGTTATACTTTCTCAATAAATTTCAAAAACAAGAAACAAGTAACTCTCCTATCTATTTTTCTAACACATTACACTCTATTATTATATATAACCATACCTTTGCTACTAAATTTTCTTGCACCATCTTTTTTCTGCTGAAAGACTATTAATTTATTTATGTTTCCTCGTTCTGCCAATTTGAAAGCATTTCTTACAATTTTAAATGTATGTTTTGGATTTGTTGTCGCATAGATATTAATATAATTCACATTGCTAGGTAGCTTTCTAACTTCATTGACAATTTTTGTAATAAATGCTTGGCTAAAGTACCTATTAAAATCATTTTTATTACGACTTATCACAATAGTTGATAAACTCTTTTTGTTTTCCGGTAATTGATTTTCCAATATAGGATATGTATCTACTAAAACCAAATTAATTTCATCTGAAACTGGATTGCAATTAAGTTTTTTAATATCAATTTGCTCCTTTTCCTTTATTAGATAATCATCTTCCGTTCCTACATAATATTTTTCAAACGTATCATTCAACGCTAACTTAAATTGCATAAATATAGGAACCAGTTTCATATTACATTTTTTATACCCTAATATTTTCGCACAAAACCAGTACCATGTATAGCAATAATCATGATAAACATTCTTGGTATTGAATAATTTTTCTTTATTAAACGCTCTAAATTTAAACAGTACAATAATCATTAGTGCAAATCCAGTACCCCAATTGCCTACACATAGCAAAAAATAATATTTAATATTATCAAAATTTAAATTATTCTTTGCAAAGCACATCCCTATCCATTTTGAGGCATTGAAAATTGGAGGAATAAAGAATGCGCTGATTAATACACACACTTCTAAAATTGAACGTATACTTTCTTTTAACTTTTCAATAAAATGTTTCATGTTTCTATTCAATCCTTTTCCATTCAATACTACCTATCTTCTTTATAGCTTTTATATACATATTATATCCCTATATGCCTACTTCTTGAATTCCTATTACTAAATGATACCAAACTCCACTATTCATTGTCTTTCATAACTTTCCCCAAACTTTCCCATCCAATAAGTATTCCATATTTCTTTTCATCATAAATAAAAACTCATTTCCCATAATGAAAAATATCCAATATAAATAATTTTCTTTTAACATTATTTTTAATAACCATAGCAGTACAAAAATTAAAATATTTACATCTATGTAATCGAGCCATAGCAGCTTTATTGTATGTTCTCTATTATGCAGATATTATTAATGATAAAATAATATCCTTTTTTATCATAATACCAAAGGAATGCCAATAAACTTCTGAAACCATCAATTTTGTATAAAGCCATAAAGATTATCTTTATATTTAATAGCAATTACTCCAATGTTTACTAAAGAACTTATAATATCTCCCTATTTCAATTTATATTTAAACTTTTTTATACAAATCACCATCTTTCTCAAGCTCAAATATTTCAGTAATATGTTTTGTTTTAAAATTACCAACCCATACCCTAATACCTTCTGTACCAGCTATAAAGAAAAATACATATTCACTAGCAATTTTATCCTTTACCAAAGTATCATTCCAATCATCCCAATCTACTTGCGATGGATGGGGAATAGCTTGTGGATGAGTATGCCACACTCCCATATAAAAACTTTTTCTAGCTCGTGCCTTTAATAACAATAGCTCATGAATTGGATCTCTTATTTTAAAGTAAACTCTACCACAAATATCTAATGGATGAGGATACGTTACATATTCCAAAGAAATGTTACAGGTTCCTTTATGCTTGTATCCTAAGATAAAACCTCCACCTTCAGGTACATAATCATCATTTTGAATCCATTTGCTTATTCCCTGAAATACTTCTGGTAATACATCCACTACTTTGCCATTTGGAAGTTTCATTTTTATACATCTATTAGCTATCTCTATCGCCACAACATTGACACTTCCCCTCTTTAAAAGTATTTCCTAGATTGATCACAGAAGTAGGCTCTATATCTATTAAACAGCTATCTTCAAATTCACCTCTAAAGATTCTTTTAACCGTATCTAATATAACACATGTCGTTCTTAATAGAATTTCAGTACCATAAGCAACTCTTGTAGCCCCGCAGCCATTTCTAATAGTGTTTTGTGTTACTAATTCATCGGGCAATTTATTTGCCTTATTATTTACTAGATTACCTTCTTCATTGGTATATAAACATTCAAAACATCCTTTCTTGGAATAGTCAACTTTTAAAATATGGCTATTTGTTCCTCCTGCTTCAAGCCAAGAATATATTACTGGCTTATCATAATTAATCTCTTTAAAAACAGTATTAGCCATAAGTTGGACATCACTACTTCCCACTGTAAAAATTATCATATCAAAATCACTCATATCTTTTTTTAGAATTTCTTGAGTAATGGATTCTTTTTTTGGATTTATAATAATTTCAGGATGCATTGATTCTAGCTCAAATTTCATAGCCATAGCTTTACTAATATCACTCCAAAAAAGTTTTGCTCTATGACGCATAATATTTTCTTCTTCTACTGTATCATCATCATATATAGTCAAGTTTTTAATCCCTGATTTTACTAATTCTGTTGATAAATAACTTCCAAGTGATCCAACTCCAACTATGGCAATATTCTTGTCAACAATTGATGTATCATTCCCAATTTGTTTATTTAAGAAGAAATAGTCACAACGCCTTGTTTTTATCGGTTCAATTTTTTGAATCGAATTTTCCAATTTATCCATAAGTGTTTCTGTTTTGGAATTTTTAAAATATACCAGGCAGCAAAAGTTGATTCCATGATTTAAAACCATCATTTCAAATACAATTAAAGCTCTATTAGATTTAACTTTTACTTTTTTTATAGATTTATATGTTTCATGACTTATTCGTGCTACATCTCTTCCTTTAATAATTTTCAAGATATCATCTATTTCCCAAGGCTTATCTTTTACAGGTGGCAATATTCTTCTATTATCTGTAATTGGAATATAGAATGCACATATATTGTATACAAAGTCCCACTTATCCTTATTATTCAGGTTAATTCCATTAGTTACGGCTCTTAACATCCCATCTTTATTTTGATAAACATTCATATTTTGAAATACTCTATCCGAGGCAATATATAATCTCACAATGATATCATCTTTTGTTTGTTCATTCCAGCAATATAAAAATTCTTTTTGAAATTCTTCCTCTATCTCTAATGGTGATAAAGATACCAGTTGGATGAGACGGTCTATTGTATCAATTATTTTTTCTTCGTATGACATTAAATAATTAATTGTATCTCCTGATTCATGAAGACATACTGATCGATATTTCTGCTTACCTTCATCTATTGGAATTTCAAATTGCATTATATGAGGATAATCATATTGACTATCATCTTTTACCAAGATAAATGGTATATTAGTCTTTTCCTCTTCTTTTGAATACCAAATACCATATTCCTTATCTTTAAGTCTAAAAAATACAATATCATCTTCTTCACGTAAAATTTGTAATTCATCGTATGTAGCTAGTATCTTTTTAATAATTTGATTCTCTACCAAAATTATGCTCCCTTTTACTAGATGCATTTGATGAGGTCGATACATCTACTTGCTTTTCTGGCACTTTAAATTCATCGCCAAAAACTTTTTGTACACTTACACCTGCATCATGTTCAGATTCTTCATTACATGCATCGGTTAAATTTTGCAATGCTGTATTTAATCTATCGTAAAATTTAACTCCATATGCATCACTGCTGTCTTTCATCTTTTTAAAAACATCTGTCCATGGTGTCACAGGTAAATATCTTGAAATATCTGCTTTTACAAGTACTCCGTTTTCACGTGTTAAAGAAAATTTGTTAATAATACCTTGAATTGTTTTTTGTAAAGATGATAAGTCATCATCTCCTTCGGAGCTTGCACTTGCATCAAAGCTATCACACGCAAGAAGAGTAAGTCCTATACTTGGTGGCACTTCGTGATCCAACGTTGAATTATAATATTTTTCTAGCTTCCACTTTTTAATATAGCGAATAATTCTTCTTAGTTGACTATTACCATTGATCTTATCCAATAGATATTCGTTTAATCCTTTAGGATCTGCCGGTTCCCATGAATAATTTCCTTCAGTTGCAAATTCCCTACCTCTGGCAAGATATATATTTTCATTATGCTTTGCATACAATGGTAGATCTATGTGCATCCATTCAGTTCCATTTTCAACATAAGATACATTTAAACATGGTTCTTTAATAGTAACAGATCTATTCCATAAATTTATCGCATCTCTACCATATCCTTTAACTTTTCTTGGATCACTATTTTGATCAATATCAAGCGGAAACACAACTGCAACATCTCTATCAATACTTCCACCATGGTTGTTTTTAATTGTAGTATGCAACTTATAGCTTCCCTGATCAAATATTTCAATATCACTCTTTTTTACTTCAATATCATGTTTTTTACATTCCGATGGAAAATTGCTTTTAAAATCATTCTTCAAAGTTTCTCTTTTTTCTATAAGTTCTTCAACCTCTGTGTCGATTGTGATCTCTTTATAAAAATCTTCAAATTGTTTTTTTAATTTCATAATATAACTCCTCCCATCTTTTTATTATCACACATTTTCTGTAGAATGGTTACTTGAATAAACAATCTGCTAATGGCAAAATAAATTGAAAATATTTCCTAAGCTTATCAGTAACATTTGCCTTCATCAAGTATTTTCCTATCTTTCAGTTTCATAGACATAAATAATATTTTCGACATATCCTGATTTATATCTATAATTGGTACAGAGAGATACACGCCAATTACAAGCCTTCAAAAATTCATTTTTATTTAATTTAACCCGTTGTGCTATATTAGCATAATTCCTTTAAATACACATTAAGGTTTATTGTTCCATTGAAATAATGCATAGCATGCCTATAAAAATTAAGCTTAACTTTTGTGGATATATTATCCAAATATCAATTGTTTTATTTTTAATATATCTGCGCTTTTTCTTAAAACTTTATTTATAAAACAGCATATATTATGAGCTAATATTTTTGTTTCGAGTCTTGCTAAAAGTCCTAAACGTGATTTTGCAAGTACTCTGGCTATATTTAATTGCTCTGAGAGCTGAGAGTTAACTGTTTCAATCAATCTTCTTCTCTTAAATATTTGCTGCCTTAATTGCTTGGGTAATTGTGATTTACTATTGTTTCTTTTCATGGATATAAGATTGATATTACGCTCTTTACTTAAATCTGAACAAATATCATCACCTATATATCCTTTATCACCGAGTACGGTTATACAGTTTATATTATTTGTTAAATCCCATAATGCTTCTCTATCATCAATATTTGCTGATGTTAATGTAAAATCTGTTATATAACCATCAAAGGTAATTAAGGAATGTAGCTTAAATCCATAAAAAGTTTCTTTTTTAGAAGCACACTTGCCGTAGGCTGCATAGCTTCTATATGTTTTATGAAATCTTGCTCTGCCAAATTTACAAGCATATATAGGCATACTATCTACGATTCTAAAAAAATCGTAATTACATCTGACAAGTTTTGTGAGATTATGTCTTATTAATTCTATTATTTTATATAATGACTTTCGGGTTCTATTGAACCTAGTTCGGCTGCAGAAGCTTGGAAATAACTCTTTTAAATTTTTTTTACAATATCCAACCCAAGCATTCTCTGAATCAATTGACATAAGCTTACCAGCTAATGAAACTGTAATTATTTCACTGTCAGTCATTATTGAATGATTACTGTTTCTTCGATTTTTAATATATGTTGGAGTTACTTCTTGGTAAATATCATCAACTATAACAAATATGACAGTTATAAAATCTTTTAAATCTTCTATAATTGTGATAGAATCATTGTTATAAATCTCTAGCATATATGTTTCCTCCTTCATTGAATTGGTTGTGCTTTTCAATGATAGGTTAACACATCATGCTGGAGATTTTCTATTTGTAAATCTTGCTAGTGATTTAACTAGCACAACAGGTTAATTTATATAGTTATTACACAACAAGTTGATGATTTTGCTATTTCATCAGTCTTATTTACAAAAATATATTGAACACTTTCTCCATATATTTGAGTAATTTTATACTTTAGTTTCTTCTTTTTCCGGCAACCACCATAATTCATTATAAACATAACTCATATGACACCATCCCCTTCTTATTATTCACTTTGTCTACAATATCTCTTAATTTTAATTAAAATTTAATATCTGTTGTATATACTTTATAGATTACATTGCTTTAATTCATTTCTAATAAACTTTATTAAAAATCTTCACTAATGTATTTTCTCCATTTACCATTATAGATATAATCTACCAAATTATATCTATAATGAAAAGTAATTAATAGGCGTTTTTAGTCCTATTACTCACATACATCTAAGTCATAATTTTTAAAAAAAGTCTACCTCTTTAAATCTATAAAAGTTGGATCATATATTGCATTGCGAACATAAAAGCACCATAAAATTCTCTTTGAATAATATAATGTTTTAAAATACTAATAAATTGAATAAATTATTTAAATTTAAATTCCATAGTAATATTAGCATCATCTACACCTTTAAGATATTCTTTAGTTACCTTTGCACATTCATCTATAACATTTTCATCTAAAGGTATCTCTAAATTTTCTACTTCCCCTAAAGCAACCGTTATAATGTATATATATAATTTTTCGTCTGAAGTAAATTTTTTTAAATTAATATAGTCTACATAAGCAGCAGTTATTAACTCTGTAATTATTATTTCCCTATCTATATTTGTATTTCTTCTAAAATCTTCTTCATATTCTTTATAACTTCTACCATCTACATCCTTAATTGCATTATAAACAAGTTTTAACCTTGACTTTATAAAAGTAGATATATTTTCATGTCTTATAGGAGGTTTGGGTATATTTTTCATCTCGTCTATTGACAACCAAACCTTATTGGATGATTTCAATAATTTACCATAGATTTGCATACGACTAATATTGTAATAAATATCAGGTCTGATTATTTTTATTATTTTTATAGCTATTTCATTAATGTTAAAATTATTATCAACTGTTAAAGCTACTTTATCAGCGAGTGTTAAACTATACTTAGCTATTTCATCTTTATTTACATCATACCAAACAGGAATAATGACCTTTTTATTTAGCAACATCTCTTTAGTCTTTAAACTCTTAAATTCATGATCAGTCCAAACTTTTTTTAGAAAATTTGGGCTAAATATAACAACTCCAAATCGTGAATTTTGTAATCCTCGTTCAATCGAATCTAATAATGAGTCTCCATATTCTAGTGTAAATTCATCATACCATACATTTACTTTATATATTTCTTTTAACTGTTTAGCTAATGGCCTAACCAATTTATCTTTATCTTCACTTGCATGCGATATAAATACGTCCCACATCATTACTTAACCCCCTTAACACATAGTAATAATAATTAAACTTATATTTACGTGATACATCGTACTATTCAATTTTCAAAAAAACAATCTTATTTAATAATTCGTATTAAATTCATTATTCATCATAAAGTAAAAAGATGTTATTCTTCCAAACCTGCAATATAATTTACTTCAGCAACACTTTTCATATAAAATTATTAAAATTATAAGATATCCTTTGTTCCACCAACTACCTATTATTAGCCTGATGAGAATAGGTACAACATATCCAATTTTATGAGTAATAGATAGTAAAACGATACATATAAAATTTCTAGATAATGTTATCACATTAAGACATCTCTAAACTCTAGGTTGACGTACTTAGCGAATTAATGTAATAATATCTTGTTTCCATTTTTCCCTGCTTATTTTTTGTGTTCTTAATGCTATAGGTGATGGATGTATTAGGTAATTATGTTTTATGCCTAACTTCTTCAATCTATCAGAAGGATATCTTCCCAACGCTACTATATTACATACATACAATCCATTTAGCACTACCCTTAAATAATCTTCAGATAAATCATTCATTTTTTTACTAAAATCACCTTTAAAATCATTGGGAGTTACATTTTTAGCAAAGAATCCACCAACTTTCTTTATTACTGTTTCTTTACTCATTCCTATTGGAAACGCGTTAAGAAGCAACATCGTTGATAAAAAATCGGCCAAGTAATTTTCTTCTTCCAGAGCTTCATAAAAAATATTAGCACTTGGTTCTGCCGATCTATAAATATATTTTTCAGGAACTACATTTTTATATTTTTTCATATATGCTGTTGGATCAATTCCTAACCTATTTTTGCAACTATAAACATCCGTGAAAGGAACACATGTCTGAACAGCTCCATCTAAACCTGGATTAAGGCCTATCACTATACGGCATGGCCAACACTGTGAAAATTTCTGCTCTAAATACTTTAAATAACATTCAATACCATAATTGAATGGATTATAGACTTCTAATGATTCATCGTTTTCTAAAACTACATTTTCAGCCTGATTAGCAATAACCTTTAACTTAGGCAATACGCTCAAAAAATCATTATAATATCCCAAGCCCAATCCCCCTATTTATGATTATAATTGTAAGTAACTATGTATCTATGATATTTTTAACAATAATTAAGTTCTGATTTTTACAACTACTCATTGTTAGCCTAACTAGCATGTAAATAATGTAAATCTAGGATATAGTAGCTAACTTAGTAAATTTTATCTAATTTTTATGAAATTCTACAACTAATTTATTTAATTTTTTCTAATTTTATTAGCAATTTTTATAGTTCTAAACACTATTATAAACTTCATAAAAATTCTATATTCAACCTTTAATAGATATAATTTTATTTGTACTTTAAATCATTAAAATAATTTATTCTTTCATTCCATTTGCTACATTAACCCTTATTAATCCATACTATCTGGATTATATAAAATAGCCCTAGAATATTTCTTTAGTTTATGTCTTAAATTTTTATTCCAATGTTCTAATACCTCGCATGCATAATCATTAAATATAGAATTATTAATTCCATTTCTAATAAAATCATAATTAGTTCCAAACGTATTATTAAAAAAATTCTCCGCTTGAGCAATTCCTCCATAAAAATGATCAACAATCTTATTCTTTTCACTAAAACTACATTTAAAATCCCCATTATCTATCATTGCACCTATTGTTCTTCTGGCAGACGATAAATTCAGAATTTCCCTTGCCTCATTTGGCAAATAAAAAGATGTTCTTTCATAAAAAGATGGACAAAACAATTCAAACAACATAAAAATATTATGAACAGCGAATGTCCATAGTTGAAAAATCTGAAATGGGCTCTCTAGTAGAGCAAAATAGAACCTTTGATTTTGTCTTTCCTGATAAAGAACAATAATATTATCTATGCCCAATGTTGCAGCAAATGAATCTGCATCCATTTCGAGAGCTCTTCTATCTAATGTATATTCTAATTTTCTACTTTCACTAAATGAACCGGCAATAGTTTTCCAAATCATTTCAATATGTTGAGTTCCATATAAACTTTTTAAAAGATAACAATACCCATTTAGTGAACTACCACCACTTATAGAAGTGGATGGCTTCTTAGTCAATATTCCTAATGGAACAAGTTTACCTAAGCTCTAAAGGTCGAACCAACCTCAGTGT
>NZ_JAJJPB010000020.1:0-67012 GCF_020908015.1 Clostridium aromativorans | reverse complement strand
TTTGTATCTAAATCTATTTATTTAACTCATTTATATATTTACCACTGATTTTAGAATACATCATATATAATAATTCGTCAAGTAGTTATTATTTTAGGCATCGAGCCTAAAATAACAAGGACTATTCATCTCCCACTTATAGAAGATAGGAGAATTACGCCCTTTTTGTTAAAACCGCCTTAAAATTGTAATCAAAATTTTCAAGGCGGTTTTTTCATAAATATCTAACACATTTTACAACAGTTCAATTTCAATAACCCTGAGCGTTATTGAGCTTTATACATTCCTTTACTTTCCATATACTTGTAAATGGACTCGCCATGTTTCTGTTCCTCTTTTTGTATATGATTTAATACATCCCGTGCATTTGTATCCCTAAACTCAAATATTGAAGTATCATATGTACCTGAAACATATTTTTCTGTCATAAGCATATCCTTGCACATATCCTCATCACTGACTTGAGATGCCCCTGCCTGTGATGGAGATCTACCCGCATTTGCGTTTAAATTGGGTTTAGCCTGCTGTTTGTTGTTTAAATCAGGTACATTTCCATTTAAAAGTGAATTCACACTATTTAAATGCTCTTGTTCAATAGAAGCATTGTTTAAGAACAGTTGTCTTAACTGAGAATCCTGTGCTTGATTGGCATAATTTGTGTATTTATTTATACACGTAACTTCATGGCTTTTTTGGTCTTCCAATAATAATCTTTCCTTATTCGTTAAATTTATTGACATAAAAACACCTCCAAATCTATTTTGTATAATAGGAGATATTTTTATACCTAATAAAAAAAATACTCCAAATAAAATATAATTTTATTTGGAGTAACAAAAGTTCCTTACTACCATAAATACTAGAAGATTTATGCAAGCTTCTAACAAATACAAAATATATAATTGGAGGGTACACAGATTATATAACAAAAATTTTACAGGAGCTTACATAACCTTCTTTAACACAGTCATTTCATATTTAGTTTCATATATTTTATAATAATATCTAATATGATTATATCATTAAATAACAATATTTAAAACCTATATTGATAAATTTGCCAAAGTTCTCATATACAGATCTAATAGTATCTCTCAAATAAGTTTCATGTACATGATTTATGTTAACACAATTTTTGATAATGAATATATTATCATTGTAAAAGAATATAAGAGGTGAAAATAGTGTATTCAAAATTTGCTCCCTATATGAATCCAGAACAATATATGATCCCTTCCATGTTTGCAGCTGATTCAGGTAAAAGATTAGCACAGGCCTATGTGCCTATGCAGCCTTATATAGGCTTGCTTCCTTTAAATGTGGCACTTCAAAAAGGTACCGTATTTCCCAATCTGGTCATACCTTATCCAAATGATTAATATAAAATAGGAGGAAATAAATATGAAAGATGGTAAAAAATTATTAGATAAGATACGACAAGTGGAGTTCGCCGCAGTAGATCTAAATATTTATTTAGATAATTTTCCCGATAATAAAAAGGCTCTGGCTGATTATAATACCTTATCAAAACAACTTATGTACCTAAAAAGAGAATACGAAGCAAATTTCGGAATGCTTATTAATTTTGGATTTAGTCAAAGCGAATATCCCTGGTCCTGGACAAATCAACCCTGGCCTTGGGAAAGAGGAAACTAGGAGGTCACATATATGTGGATTTATGAGAAAAAATTAGAATATCCTGTTAATATTAAAAGTAAGGATATAAGAATGGCTAAATACCTTGTTGCCCAATACGGAGGACCCGATGGGGAATTAAGTGCTGCTCTCAGATATTTAAACCAGCGCTACACCATGCCTACAGGAAAAACTAAAGGTTTACTTACTGATATCGGTACAGAAGAATTAGCACATGTAGAAATCATAGGTGCTATGGTATATCAACTCACAAAAAATGCTACTGTATGTGAACTGGAGGAAGCAGGTTTAGGTGGACATTTTGTTCAGCATGGACGTGCACTTTACTGGCAAGATGCTAATGGCTTTCCCTGGACTGCCACCTATATAACCGCTACATCAGATCCGATAACGGATCTTCATGAAGACATGGCAGCAGAGCAAAAGGCCAGAACAACTTATGAGCATTTGATAACTTTAACGGATGATCCTGATATAATAGATGTGCTTAAATTTCTGTGGGCAAGAGAGATAGTCCATTTTCAGCGTTTTGGAGAGGCACTTGTACACGTTCAAGATAAAGCAGATTCTAAAAAATGCTTTTAAATTTCAGAACTGCCGGCATTTTTCAATGCCGGCTTGTTTTTTGAGTTCTATTTAGTTTATAAAAGCAAGCCCTTCAAAATCAGAGTGGCAACAATAGAGATAGCAATGCTCATTAGGGTGCCCACTAAGTATTTTTCAGCGAATTCCCTATCATTGAGTTGATTGAATCTGGCTAAACTCTTTGCAGTTAATACCAATCCAATAGTGGGTAATTGGTCCTGCAGTACCAATGTTGCTACAATAATCCGTTCAAGGATGCCTATGGTATATCCTGCATTATAATTCGTCACAGCATCTTCATCATCATTATTATTATATTCTTGGTTAGAAATATATGAAAGCATCTTTTTCACAGTAATTGCTGCAGGCTGCAGTATCACTAAATAAACCAGCATATAGACTATGCCATTATTGATACTCGCTTTTCCAAATGCATATAGAACCGATTGCAGAAATCCTCCAAGATGCGTGTCCAAATTGAAATAGCAAGAAACGACAAATATGATACTCAAGTGTAAAATCTGATCGAAAAAATAGCAAAAAATTTGAATATGCGCAGCAGCTTTCCTATCTACAAGAATCCTTACATAATCGATCACCAAATGTGATATGCCTATAATAACTGCCGCCCCTATAGCACTCCTGATATCAGTAGATATAAATAACATAGCTGTAATTACAAAGGCATAAATCCCACAATGTTTCAGCAACTTTAAAAAATGCTGCCGCTTTTCTACAGACATCTTTGATGACTGTAATACAAAATCTCCAATTAAATGAGAAATAACAAGTAATAAAGTTACCATTGTCTCTCCTCCGAAATATATTGATTCATTAATTTCAGGGCAACAATAGCTGAATTCCTTGCTTGATAGATATTACCCGCTCTTATGGATTTGTCCATGTTCTGTCTGCTTGTTCCCAACAATTTTGCCAATTTTGCCGGAAGTCCTTTGACTTTTCCGGAAGATACATAAAATTGCTCTTCATCAGCAAGGGCGTTTATAGGATTACATCCAAAGCTAAAATCCATTGGTACCGACAAAGGATATTTTTGAATGTTTCGACTGGATTTCCACCTGACATAATATCCAATTTGATTTTTTTGTGCAATCAAAGAATTCAGCTCCTCAAAGTTGTTAAATTTAAGTGCACCATTTATATCAATAGGATACATCAATTCTGAAAGTAAAAATAGTTCATTTTGATATTGGCTCTGATTTTTTACCAGTATGGCTGCTGTACTTATAGCTGAATTAATATAAATATCATTCTGGCTCTTCGAAAACAGAAGGATAGAATATCCCAGAGAATCCTCCACATTATTGATGGCATATCGTGCATTATGGTATGCCGATCCGTCCTGTTCAGTAGAAATGCCGCTGTCTATCCTTACGCTCCACTCTCCTACACCAATTCCGGCCCGGATTTCAACAGGGAAAATCAGCATATTAAACAACCGAAGGTAGAGATAGGCAGCCTGAGGCGAAGAAAACAGCCCCTGCACCTCATCGCCGGCACTGAATACAACATTGAGTTCCAGTACATTAGCAAATATTTTGTTCAAAATCAAAATAGTATTTTTAATATAATTTTGGAGGTTAATCCGATCGAAATGCTCATAAGATCTTGATTTTTTTAAATCAATAATCAGAGCTGAGTATTTTTTCATATCCCTCACCTCAGATTAATTGTACAATATTCAAGAACAATATACAACCATTTTGGGTTGCTATATGTATATGCAACCATTTTAGATTGATATATAATAATTTTTACCTTATTCGATCTAGCGATAAATAATCATTCAGATTATTTATATATATGTTAAAATTGTCACTTCCATTACTTGTTTTAATCTTACTATATTTTGCATCTCACATTTATTGCAAAAGGAAGTCTCACAGTTCTTAACTGCTTAGCTTCCTCAACTTAAATTTATTATTTTAATTTATTTACTGAACTGTCCTGCAATGAACCTATAAGAAGAATGGGGCAGTCCAGTTTCTTAGCCAGCGTTGAACCTGCCAGTGCGTCTGCAAAACCGTATCCACAAGAAATTACAACATTATTCAGAGTTCCAGTACCTACATACTGTTTTACTATAGCAAGAGATGTCTCAAAGCGGTCTTTTCCTGCAAATCTAGATGTAGTAATGTCGCCGAATTCGTACTTCCTGTATTATTGCCACTGTTATTCGAGCCAGAACCATCCTTTAAATGTCCTGTTTCATCATATGTTGCTTCCACTTTATAAGGAGAAGACATTGCTTCTTCGTAAGTCATATTTTCCGCCATCCTAGCAGGCGTTGTAATACCTTCTCCAACCTGTCCTGTAGCTGTCTGCAATGGTGCTTTCTGCGCTTTATTTCCGTCCCGGATAGTATCATCATATGCATAAACCTTATTATTTAGGTTCCCAGCATCAGTATACTGTGGTGCTACAACTGGTGTAGCCAATATTCCCAAAGTTAGCAGTAAACTTACTATTTTCTTTCTGTTCATCTTACATTTCACCCCTTTTTTCGAGTTATTTCTTGTTGTTTTCTATATTGTAATACTTTATTAACATATCGTTCATTTATTTCACATTATAGATACAGTTGGAATAGATGGGCACATTCTGAAACATAAAACCCATTACCCATAAAATAAGACAAAATAAAAAAGTGCAACAAGCCTATAACATTTTTAATGTTTAAACTCATTACACTTTAGACGTATTACATTATACAATTTTGGTGCGAAAGACGGGACTTGAACCCGTACGATTTTACTCACACGCCCCTCAAACGTGCGCGTCTGCCTGTTCCGCCACTCTCGCATACAATAAGTATTATAATGGGTTTTTACATAGTTGTCAACCAAAATTGCAGAAATTTACGAGGAAAATCACTCCTGTCAGCTCTACCATATAAATACTTGTAGACTTTATAGCTAACTTCAACCTTTTTGATATACTTATCTGTCTCCTTAAAAGGTATATAGTGAAGATTCTCCCCATCTGCTGAATGTTGAGAGTCTTTCAACCATTTTTGCACATTTCCCCTTCCTCCATTGTAAGCAGCTAGAACAAGCTTCATATTGCCATCAAACTCTGTGCTCAAATCCTTCAAATACCAGCATCCCATTTTAATATTAAATTCCGGATCATTTAACATGTCTTCCCTAAAACTTCTTATATCCATTTTCTCCGCTGCCCATTTTGCAGTATCTGGAGTTATCTGCATAAGACCTATGGCATTTTTGCTGGATCTGATATCTGCTTTAAAATTGCTTTCCGTTTTAATTACAGCCATCACAAAATATGGATCTAAGTTATAATCTTTAGAGTACTTTACTATATAGTCTGAATATCTTAAAGGAAAATAGTATCTTACAATGTTCTTTGCATTTAATACTGCCATTGCCACTATCATAATTACTACTATTTTGCTTATAAATTTCAATCTCATCTATGCCCTAAATATTATTTTAAGGCACTTCACCCCCTAAAATTTTATATTGAGCTTACTAAATATTTTTTCTAACTGTCTTCTGGTGTTCTCCAATGTGCCTGAATTATCCAATATAAAATCTGCATATTTTTTCTTTTCTTCTAAAGACATCTGTGAATTTATTCTCTGTATTACCTGAGGCTCTGTGAGTTTATCTCTCTTTTCCACCCTTTGTATTTGGACCCTTTTATTTACCCAAACCAATAAAACCAAGTCTAAGTTTTTATGAAATTGATTTTCTATAAGGGTAGCTCCGTCTACTATACATATCTTTTCATTGTCTTTTTCCAGTTTATTCATGTTATTTAATATTTCTCTTTTGATAAAGGGTATTATAATATTTTCGTATTTTACCCTTTCACATTCATGTGAAAATATATAATTTCCAAATTCTTTTCTCTTAAGTTTTTTTGAACTATCTATATATCTTTCTCCAAAAATTAATTTTATATCGTCCATTATAGCAGGATATTTTTCAATTACATTTCTGGCTATATCATCTGCATCTATTATTTTTATACCTCTTTCCAGGAGCATACTGGAAACAGTACTTTTACCACTGCCTATTCCTCCTGTAAGGCCTATTTTAATCACAGCAACCCCTCTTTTATCTATATTTACTTGGCTTCATACCAATTACTGCCCATGTTTATGTCCACCTCTAGGGGAACTTTTAAATCCAATACATTTTCCATTTCCATCTTCACAATATTCTTTACTCTTTCAAGCTCCTCTTTGTATACATTTAAGATCAATTCATCGTGTACCTGAAGTATAAGTTTACTTCTTAGATGTTCCTTCTCTAGTCTTCTATACACATTGACCATAGCTATCTTTATAATATCTGCTGCACTTCCTTGAATAGGAGTATTCATAGCAAGTCTTTCTCCCAAGGCCCTTACTATTTTATTAGAAGACTTTATCTCAGGTATAAATCTTCTCCTATTCATAATCGTAGTAACATAAAAATTCTCTCTAGCTTCTTTCACTATATTGTCCATATATAATTTAACATTAGGATATCTTTCAAAATAAGTATCTATATAGAGTTTAGCTTCTTTTCTGGATATATTTAAACTTTTACTCAGGCTAAAATCACCTATACCGTATACTATACCAAAGTTTACTGCTTTTGCATTGCTTCTTTGAACAGGTGTAACTTCATCTATTGGTACTTTAAATACTTCTGAAGCAGTTTTAGTATGAATATCACTGTGATTTATAAATGCACTTATCAAATTTTTATCATCTGCAATATGGGCAAGTACTCTAAGTTCTATCTGAGAATAATCAGCTGAAAGTATAACACAGTCCTCATTATCGGGCACAAATATTTTTCTTATTTCTCTGCCCATTTCATACTTTATAGGTATATTTTGAAGATTGGGTTCTGTACTTGAAAGTCTTCCAGTAGTAGTCACTGTTTGATTGAAACTGGAATGAATTTTGTCATCCTCCTCTATAACAGTTTTAAGACCCTCAATATAGGTAGAATACAATTTAGTCAGTTGTCTGTAATACATTATATTTTCAATTATAGGATGTTTCCCTTTCAGTTTTTCCAGCACTTCCGCATTAGTGGAATATCCTGTTTTAGTTTTTTTAATTACAGGTAGATCCAGTTTCTCAAAAAGTATTTTGCCAAGTTGTTTGGGAGAATTTATATTAAACTCTTCTTCAGCAAGAGAATATATTTGATTTTGCACTTTATCTATTTTCAGTTTAAATTTATCTTCCTGCTGTAAAAGTCTATTCCTGTCAACTTTAAATCCCTCATATTCCATAGATGCAAGTACAGGTATAAGAGGCTGTTCCACTTCATAAAGAAGTTTTTCCATATTTCCCTCCTCTACTTTCTGTCTTAATACAGAATAAACTTTTTCAAGCGCAGCCGTTTCTTTTACAAAAATATCTTTATCTTCCTCTGAAATATCCACTGCTGTATACTCTTTAATAATATCCAAAAGTTCATAATTGGACTTGGATGAATCTATAAGATATGCTGCTATCTTTATATCAAATTTTATTTTTGAAAGTTTTATACCCATCCTATGCAATATGCTGCAGGGAGATTTTACATCATAACTGATCTTATACAAGTTGGGGTTCTCAAATAGAACCTTCATTAATTCAACAGTGTCATCCTCGTTCTCATCATATAATTTGCTCACATCTATCTCAAAATTTTCTTCCCCTGAATTTATAAATATTTTATCTATGAAATTTTTAGAATATGTTTTGCCGTTGACTACATTAAAATTTATATACAATAAATTGTCTTTTATTTTTGAACCTGACAGATAATGCACAAAATTTTTTAACTTATTTAAATCATCTACATGATTGACTTTTACTCTATAATCCTGTGTCTTACATATTTCATCCTTCTCTCTCTGCTTTGAACCCGGTATTTTGTTTATGAGAGATTTAAATTCAAGTCTTTCAAATAATTTTTTTAATCCTTCGGCATCATATTGTTTCTTCGATTCAATGGAACTTAAATCCATTTCTATGGGAACATCTGTGACAATAGTAGCAAGTTTTTTGCTAAAAGCAGCCTGTTCCATATATTTTTTTAAATTTTCCCTCAGTTTTTTACCACTGATATTATCTATATTCTCAAATACATTTTCTATGCTTTTATATTCTCTTATTAATTTAAAAGCAGTCTTCTCACCTACGCCAGGAACACCAGGTATGTTATCCGAGCTATCTCCCATAAGCCCTTTAACATCTATGAATTGCGTAGGAGTTACACCGTACTCTTCTACCATTCTGCTCCTATCATATATTTCCTTTTGTGTAATTCCCTTTTTAGTTATGATTATTTTAACCTTATCTGTAGCCAATTGAAGGGCATCTCTATCCCCTGTAATTATATATACCTCTATGCCTTTATCTTCAGCAAAAACAGATAGTGTTCCCATCAAATCATCTGCTTCAAACCCATCTATTTCAAAAATATTTATGGACATCATATTTAATATTTCCTGTATTATAGGAAATTGCTGTGATAATTCAGGAGGCATTTTTTTTCTTCCAGCTTTGTATTCAGTATACTTATCATGTCTAAAAGTAGGTGCACTCTTATCAAAAGTGCAGACTATATAATTGGGTTCGATCTCCTTTTTCATTTTTAACAACATATTTAAAAAACCATAAACTGCATTGGTATGTACTCCCTCCGAATTAGTTAGATCCGGCAGCGCATAAAATGCTCTGTTCATCAAGCTGTGACCATCTAATATCAACAGTTTTTCATTATCCATCAAATTACCTCCAAAATCATTTCCTCAATTATTTACTATCAATTTTGAGTTGTCAACTATTATATAATATCACCCTTATTATAAATTAGAAACAAGATAATGTAAATTTAAAATAATCCTAACTTAAAAGCTAGGATTATTTTAAATTTAACAGTTCATCCCATTTTTTTAGTTTACCACCATATAGTCTAAAAAAATGATTTTTATAGGATTCCCTTATGATATTATCATTTATAAAGTTTTTATTATTTAAATAATCTTCAAAATCATAAACACACATAAAAGATGCCCTAGTACCTAAAATTATATTTGATATATTTTTATCAAAATATAAGAAATCTTCAGCAGAGGTTCTTGAAATCACATAGCCAATTTGCATAATGAACCTTGCCCCTGTATAACCTTTCTCAATATTTTGCCCTATACATTTTGAAAGCTTTACTTTTACTTTTCTCAATCCCATTTTCTTATAGTAGTCCATCATATTAATTACATCAAAATATTCTATATATTTATTGTATTCACCTAGGTACTCTAATAATTTAAAATATATTCTATCTTCGGTACAAATATAGATTTTTTCCCCTTTGTCAGCGCCATCTTTAATATATCGATGCATATTTACGATCAAATGTCCTAATCCACAATAGTAAAATGAAGAATGATATCCAAAAATATTACTGTTAACCATAATTATTATCCTCTTCAAATAGATTTATTATTTATATATTCTACATAATATGTAAATACTCCTTTTAATATTTACTGAAATTTTGCCAAAACATTTCACTATTTATCTACATTTTATTCTGTAATATTTCATAAAATGATATATTTTTGTTCCAATATAATTAATTTTTGTTTATTATATCATAAATCATCTAATTAAGTCGTATTTTTGTCTTATATAATACAAATTTCTGTTTATCATTCAATGTAAAAATCAAATTTCATCACTAGCCTTAAGTCAGTATTTTTTGATATAATTGTATTTAGTTAAATCTATAAGGGAGGTCTTCACAATGAATTTTGAATTACCCGAGTACCATTCACCTAATTTTACAGACGAAATATTTCTTTCCGCCCCTAACGCAGTCACAGAAAAAGTTAAAATAAAAGGGATAGCTCCTGACAACTATCATGCAACTTCTATCTATCCTGAATATTTTAAAATAAATGGTAAATGGATATTGGCACCCGAAAGTCGAATGGACTGCGTAGTAGTTGTAGATAAGCATGACAAACTGAAAGTAAAAGAATTCCGGAATTTAGAAGTAGGAGAAGAAGTAATACTTGGAAGAAGTGAAAATACCAGCGAGGGAATTTTTATTCATATAAATGGATTTGAAAATAATTTCAAATCAGAAAATCAAACATTTTTATTTAGATCTGGAAGAAGCAGAGAAAGCTCCTGCTCCAAAGATTATGATAATTTATATGAACTGTTGAGATATGAAAAAGAACATGGATATATACTATGGGTGTTGGGTCCTGCTGTAGTATTTGATGCTGATTCTAAAAAGGCAATGTCATCTCTTATAGATTATGGGTATGCAAATTGTATTTTTGCCGGAAATGCGCTTGCTACCCATGATCTTGAAGGATCCCTTTTAAAAACAGCTCTAGGCCAGAACATATATACTCAACGTTCTGTAATAAATGGTCACTACAACCATATAGATGTAATAAATAAAGTACGAAAGTGCGGATCTTTTAACAATTTTATTAAAGAGGAACATATAGAAAATGGAGTCATTTACTCCTGTGTCAAAAATAAAATTCCTCTAATACTTGCAGGTTCTATAAGGGATGATGGTCCTCTGCCTTCTGTAATTCCAAATGTATATGAATCCCAGAACACCATGAGGCATTATTGCAAAAAAGCTACTACAGTCATATGCCTGGCAACTCAACTTCACACTATAGCAACTGGAAATATGACCCCAGTATACAAAATACAAGATGGAAAGATAAGACCAGTTTATATATACACCGTGGATATATCAGAATTTGTAGTAAATAAATTAAGAGACAGGGGAAGTTTAGAAGTGACTTCTATAGTAACAAATGTTCAGGATTTTATAGTAAATGTGGCCAATAATCTGACCAATAAAAAATAAAATTACTTTTGAAACAAATATTAAATCACTGCTGAAATATTATATTTCAACAGTGATTTTAGCTATAATTATGAATTGGGAAATAAATATAAAAGTATACAGAAAAAGTGGCACGCACTTCCTCCAATAACAAAAATATGCCATATTGCATGATTATAAGGTATTTTATTCATCATATAGAGAAAGGCTCCCGCAGTATATATGATTCCTCCTGCAACCAAAAGTGCTATTCCCATAGGAGATAGCAGTATCAGAAGTTTCTTCATTGCAAAAATTATTATCCATCCCATAAAGATATACAATAAGGTAGAGGCAATCTCATATTTTCCCACCCAGAATATCTTCATTATTATTCCCAAAATTGCCAGTGCCCATATTATGCCAAAAATTACCCACCCTACAGAACTTCTCAAAATAGTCAAAGTAAATGGTGTATAAGTTCCTGCAATGAGCAAATAAATAGATGCATGATCAAATATTCTAAGAACTCTCTTAGCTCTAACATTGGTTATACTATGATATAGAGTAGAGCCCAAATATAAAATAAACATAGAAATTCCATATATAGTATAACTTATTACATACCATTTATCACCTTTTTCCACAGAAAAAACAATTAAAAGAACAAGAGCTGCTATTGAAAGTAGGGTACCTATTCCATGTGTCACCGCATTGGCTATTTCCTCTCCCTTGCTGTAAAATTTCAATTGATCATCCATAAGGCACTACTCCTTTATAAATTAAATATCAGTATTGTAATACATAGTTTTAAAAACTATATATTACAAATATTATATTAACATAATAAATATTGATGTTCAATATTTATTATGGCTTTTTATAGTAAATAAAATAATTTTTTAGTATAATAATATATGATATTATTAGTGCTTTTTATAAAGCCCTGGAGGTATGTATAATGCTAAAAAGAACTATAACTGCAGAATTAATTAAAAAATTCAATGAACTATTGATTAAAATATTGGAGTATAAAAAAAATAAAAATTATGATGAAGCTTTAGATTCAATCGATACCGCTTTTAAAGACATGTTTAGGCTGAGTTTAAAATTTTTTAACTCTTTTTCTGTAGAAAATTTAATGGAAATGGTAAAAATTAATGGAACTGTAAACACAGATAAATGCATAATAGTAGCTAAACTGTTAGAAGAAGAGGGTAATATTTTAGAAACTCAAAATAAACTGGATTATTCATTTTACATACATCAAAAATCCCTGCATTTATTTTTAAATGCCTATTTAGGCAAAACAGATGACTGCAAATTAGAA
Source organism: Clostridium aromativorans (assembly GCF_020908015.1). Taxonomy (NCBI): domain Bacteria; kingdom Bacillati; phylum Bacillota; class Clostridia; order Eubacteriales; family Clostridiaceae; genus Clostridium; species Clostridium aromativorans. The sequence continues at coordinate 54,598 of NZ_JAJJPB010000020.1, read as the reverse complement.
ATTTATTTTTCAGACATAGATTCCATTATAAATAAAATATCTCAGTACAAATTAACCCACGAACTCCAAAATCAAATTATAAACTACTATACAAGCTGCCACAAATATGATAAAGCTGAAGATATGGTATATGAGATTTTACAAGAAAATAATTATAGCACTGAATTCTTAAAATACTCCATAGAATTTTACAAAAATCTATTATTAAAAGATGACAGTGAATTATCTGCTGGCAACCTTCCTCGCCAGGAAATATTAGATTCTCTATCTTCTCTAACATCCCGTTTACAAAGCTCAGGCAATATATAGTAACATGAAAAATAGTCTAAATAATAAAATCCCACCATGCCGTATCGTGAGTTACTTTGAACCCGCTCCCAGCAGGTGGGCATCTCCTTCTTGCTTCTTGTGCCCGAAATAAATCAGGTTTCATTCCACAAGAAGAGTTAAATTCCCTTCTATAAAATGTTCGGTCAACATCAACTCATTCTACGTACACAGCAGGAATTCTTCAATTTTAAGTGTAAATAAAAATTTATTTTCTTTAAACTCTCAACATTATTATACTACATTTTTCAAATTTTATCTTTATCAAATATATATTTAATTGTCCCTATTTAAATCTTTTATGCCAATTCCAAGTTCCTCCAGTTGGACTTCATCTACTACGTTAGGAGCCTCTGTCAGTGGACAAAATGCATTTTGATTCTTAGGAAATGCTATGACATCTTTTATATTGTCAGTATTTGCCAAAAACATCACCATCCTGTCAAATCCATAGGCCAGGCCACCATGGGGTGGTGGCCCAAATTTAAAGGCCTCCAGAAGATATCCAAACTTTTCCCAGGCACTTTTTTGTGTAATTCCAATTACCTGAAACATCTTTTCCTGCAGCTTGGTGTCATGTATTCTTATACTTCCTCCGCCCAATTCCTCTCCATTCAATACTATATCGTAGGCCTTGGCCCTTACTCTGCCTGGATCACTTTCCAGATATTGTATATCCTCATCCATAGGCATAGTGAATGGATGGTGTTCTGCCTGATATCTCTTTTCCTCCTCATTATAGGACAAAAGAGGAAATTCCGTTATCCAGACAAACCTAAATTCATCGTTATTTTTTAAAATGCCAGTTTCCTTTGCCATATGAACTCTAAGCGCACCTAAACTTTCAAGTACAACTTTATTTTTGTCAGCAGCTATGAGTATAAGATCCCCCGGCACTGCCTCCATCCTATTTAATATTTTTTTCGTGTCTGTTTCTGTTAAAAATTTTGATGCAGATGACTTAACTTCATCTTCTCTGTACTCTATCCAAACAAGTCCCTTAGCCCCATAATCCTTTACAAACTCCACCAGCTTATCAATCTGCTTTCTACTCATAGAGGAGGAGTTCCGGACTCTTATGGCTCTCACCGAGCCGCCATTTTCAATGGCATTTTGAAATACCTTAAAGTCAGTATTTTTCACCACATCAGTTATGTCATTTATCTCCATACCGAACCTCAAATCCGGTTTATCGGTTCCGTATTTTTCCATAGCAACCTTATATGGCATTCTCTCTATAGGAAGCTTTATATCCAGATTTAGAATCTCTTTAAACACTCTCTGAAGCAATCTTTCATTTACGTCCATCACATCTTTCTGCTCTACAAAGGAAAGTTCCATATCAACCTGGGTAAATTCAGGCTGTCTATTTGCCCTTAAATCTTCATCTCTAAAGCATTTAACTATCTGAAAGTATTTGTCAAACCCCGAAACCATTAAAAGCTGTTTATAAAGTTGTGGTGACTGGGGAAGAGCATAGAATTTGCCCTTATAATTTCTGCTGGGCACAAGGTAGTCTCTGGCCCCTTCTGGTGTACTTTTTCCAAGCATTGGAGTCTCTATTTCAACAAATCCCTCTTCATCCAGAAAATCCCTTATAACTTTAGCTATTCTGTGTCTCAATCTGAGTATTCTCTGCATATCAGGCCTTCTTAAGTCAAGATATCTGTATTTAAGCCTTATATTTTCATCTGTATCCAAATTTTCCTTTATATATATAGGAGGTGTCTTAGATTCTGAAAATATTTTTATACATTCTCCTTTTAATTCCACCATACCAGTGGAAATTCCCCTATTGGGCGATTCCCTTTTTACAATAACTCCAGTAGCAGCTATGCAGTATTCGGATTTTACATTATCTGATTTCTGAAATGCTTCTTCATTTATCCCTTCTCCAAATACAATCTGGAGTATTCCAGTTCTATCTCTGAGATCCACAAATATCAGGCTGCCTAAATTTCTTTTCCTTTGAACCCAGCCCATTACTGTAACTTTTTCACCTATATTATTTTCTCTAAGTTCACCACACATATGAGTTCTTTTAAGCCCATTCAATGATTCTCCCATTACATTCGCCGTATAATGCTCCTTATCATCACATTAAATAAGTGCATTTACCCGTTTCATTGTGCATGAAGTTAAACTTCTCTGGTCCCGCACTCCAAGGTATGTTCTCACATTATAAATTTCTCAATAATGTTACTTTAACGGTTTTTCAACTCCTATTCTTCTCATTATTTGACCATTTAAATTTTTTATAAGATTTTATAATTTAACTAAGTTTAGGATTTCATCCATATTTTCTAAATTAATTGAAAATTGTTTTCCATCAAACATTCTCTTAAATTTAGCAACATTTGACTGTAATTCATCCTCACCTATTATAACTGTAAATCTAGCATCTATTTTATTTGCATATTTCATTTCGGCCTTTACACTTCTATTCATATGATCACATTCACATCTTAAATTTTTCTCTCTTAATTTATTAACCAGTTCAAGAGCCCTTATCCTTGCGTTATCTCCCATAGCACCTATATATAAATCTATATAGGGAAGCTTTGGTATTTCTATCCCATTTTCTTCCAATGTTAGAAGTGTCCTCTCTATGCCCATCCCAAATCCTACGGCAGGCATCTGTGGTCCTCCAACCTCTTCTATTAGATAATCATATCTTCCACCGCCGCATACGGTTATATCATTATCGATTATTTCAAATACAGTCTTGCTGTAATAATCAAGTCCCCTCACTATCAACGGATTTATCTTGTACTCTATGCCCAAAGCAGTTAAATATTTCTTCAATTTCTCAAAATGATCCCTGCACTCATCACATAGGTAATCCAGTATCAATGGAGCTTCCTTTACTATTTTCTTGCAGCTCTCCACTTTGCAATCCAGTATTCGCATGGGATTCTTATAAAATCTGCTTTTACAGGTATCACACAGCTCATCGTATTTTTCAGATAGAAAATTTTTTAAGATCTCATTATATTTTTTCCTGCATTTAGGGCATCCTATACTGTTTATGTTCAATTCCAGCCCGCTTATACCAAGTTCCTTATACACTCTCATAGCCAGACTTATGACTTCTGCATCCAGTGAAGCTTCCCCAGCACCAAAAGCCTCTATACCAAATTGATGGTGCTCTCTAAGTCTTCCCTTTTGAACACTTTCATACCTTAAAACCGGTGTAAAATAAAACAATTTAGTTGGCTGAGCTTCATTATACAAACTGCTTTCCACAAAAGCTCTTACCGCTGGTGATGTCCCCTCAGCTTTAAGAGTAAGGCTTCTTCCTGATTTGTCTTGAAATGTATACATCTCTTTTTGAACAACATCCGTAGTCTCACCTACTCCTCTTTCAAAAAGTTCTGTGTATTCAAAAACAGGTGTCCTTATTTCCCTGTATCCATAAGAAGCAGCTATATTTTTAAATATATTTTCTAGATAATGCCATTTGTAAGACTCCGCAGGCAATATATCTTTAGTACCTCTTGGTGCTTGTATAATCATAATATTCTATTTCCTCCCCGATTATCTGATGACAAAATTATAATTATACGAATTTTATCATCAATTTACTTACAAACATATTCAATACAATGTATCTAAAAGTTTTATTTTCTTTTGAACCATTTCGTCCACCCTGTTTATATACTCTCTCACATCCTTCACATTTGCCTGCCTTTCCAACCTATTCTCATCTAAAAATATAACTTTAGTAACAGCATCAGCTCCACAGGCTATTATGGTCTGCCGTTCCTCAATCATCTCCACATTATAAATTCCTGAATTACGAGCTCTTGTATATCCTATATTTTCCATATTGCCTACCATATTTTTTTGCCTGTACATATAATATGGCTTCATTCCCAACGTTTCAGCCAATAAAGCGGTCCTATTATACATTGAATTTAACTCTCTATTACCAGCAATGGAATACTTTATATTATTTATTATATTTTCATAGAGTCTGGATGCCCTCTTTACAGACAACCCATGCACTGTCAGATTGTCCGGAGAAAGTCTTTCTATTTCCTCACAAGTCCTATTTATATGGTCTATTCTCTCACCAGGAAGGCCTACAATTATATCCATGTTTATATTGTCAAATCCACATTGCCTTGCCATATAAAATTTTTCTTTTATATCTTCTACGGAGTGCCCTCTTCCAATAAATTTTAATGTACTGTCATTCATTGTCTGTGGATTTATACTTATTCTATTTACCTTATATTTTTTCATGGTTTCCAATTTATTCAAAGTTATACTGTCAGGTCTGCCGCATTCTACATCAAATTCACTTATTTTATGATTACATACAAAACCATTATATATTTCATTCATTATTTTTTCAAATTTTTCATCACTTACGGCTGTAGGAGTCCCTCCTCCAAAATACACACATTCTACATTTAGGCCATGTTCTATTATATAATTTGAAATCTTTCTCAATTCACAAGTCAAGCTGCAGAGGTAATCATCTACAATATTTCTACATTTTTCAATTGGATTAGAGGCAAAAGAACAGTAAATACACCTAGTAGGACAAAAGGGCATTCCTATATACACACTTACATTCCTACTATCGGCATTTACTACATCTTTCTCAGAATTTGCTATATCGACACAAAGTTCTGATTTATCCTTTTTACAGCAAAAGTGCCTATAAAAATATTCTACTATATATTCTCTGCTCCTACCCTCTTCTACCAACTTTAGCGCTATTTTGCTGGGTCTTATTCCAACCAACGTTCCCCAGGGTAAGTTTTTTTGTATCCTCTCATTAAAATATAAAAATACTATTTTTTTTATATTTTCATTTTCTGTCAAACCATTCTGGAATTCTACCCTATAACTGCTTTCTCTATCTTTTATTGCAACAATATTCTCAAGTATTACAATGTTAAAATCCCAGTTTTCGTTTTTTACAAAAATTATACGTTTGAAATCATAAAATAAATTTACTATTTCAAATATTACATATCTATACCTATTAGAATTTAATTTTATTCTTATTTCCATAATTCACTTAAAAAAGCATTGACTGTATCCATAAAATGCTAAATAAAACCCCTTTCTCATAAAAAATAAATATTATGACTTCCTACCAGATATAAATGGATTGTAAATTTTTTCCTTACCAATAGAGCTTTTGAGACCGTGTCCTGGAAGCACCTTTGTATCGTCTGGGAGAATCATGAGTTTACTTTTTATACTATCTATAATTGCATCAAAATTTCCTCCTGGAAAATCAGTTCTGCCTACAGAACCCTGAAAAAGCGTGTCTCCAGTAAAAACTAAATTTTCTGCTAAGAAACTCACCCCTCCAGGTGTATGTCCAGGTGTAAATATCACTTTCAATCTAATATCTCCAACTTTAAATATCTGATTATCTTTAAAATAAATATCAGGTTCTCCTGCAATAGTACCATACATAAGATCTTTTCTCTGCATCATTTCATAATCCAACTTATTTATTCCTATGAGAGCTTTATATTCACTCTTTATCTGATCTGCTGCTCCCGTATGATCTGCATGGCCATGGGTAAGTAATATATATTTAACTTTGCACCTAGAAGCATCTATTGCGTTTACTATATCATTTAAATCTCCACCAGGATCAATTACCGCACATTCCGCAGCATTTTCATCTGATAGTATATAGCAATTAGCCGCATACACCCCTACAATTAATTTTCTCAATTTCACAAAAAACACCTCCTACCTTGATAAATTATGTTCAAAATTTTTTCTCACTATCCACTAAAATAGTCACAGGTCCGTCATTTTCTATAGTGACCAGCATGTCTGCACCGAATTTACCACTTTCTACTCTGTCTACTGAATTTTTACATTCTCCTATAAACTTCTCATATATAAGGTTAGCTTTATCACCTGGCAAAGCTCTTATAAAACTCGGTCTTCTTCCTTTTCTGCAGTCGCCGTACAGGGTAAACTGTGAAATTATAATCAGTTCCCCCTTTACATCCAGAAGAGATTTATTTAATTTTCCATTTTCATCTTCAAATATCCTCAAATTCAATATTTTATCCTTCATATAGGTAATATCTTCATCCTTATCTTCCACAGATATCCCCAGGAGCACATTTAGACCATTTCCTATTTCCCCTATAGTTTTTCCATTCACTTCCACCTTGGAACTTTTCACTCTCTGAACTACAGCTCGCATAATCACACCCCTTAATTTAACAGTTAATTTTCTGTTCTATAAACTTCAGTAACACCCTTTACCTTTCTCAATTTTCTCATTACATCTTTGAGTTCATCAATACTGGATATCTTCAATTTCATTTTTACAACAGCTATTCCGTTTTTAATCGGTTTAGCATTTACAGCATAGAGATCAATCTTACTGTCATTTATTATATTCATCAATTCAGATAAAAGTTTTTGCCTGTCTTCGGCTTCTATTTTAATTTCGGTAATATACTCGCCTTTAGGTTTCCCCCAACTCACCTCCACTACCTTATTATCTTTGTTTTTCATCAAAAAGTCTATATTTTTACAATCTTTTCTATGAATAGAAACTCCTCTACCCTTGGTTATATAGCCTATTATAAAATCGCCCGGTACTGGATTACAGCATTTTGCAAATCTAACAAGTACATTGGTTTCACCTTTTACAATCACTCCTGGAGATTCTTTACGCCTTTTATGTGGTTTAGATGTAACTTTATCCAGTTTATCTCTTAATTTTTTCCAATCATCAATATCCATTCTGGAAGTCTGAATATACATATCCTTCATCTTTAAAACTATAACAGAAGAATTCAAACCGCCAACTCCCACTGAAGCATAGAGATCATCCATAGAATTCATATTGTATTTTTTTAGTACAGAATTTATGATTTCACCTTTCGCAATTTCTCCAAAATTATATCCTTGTTTCTTTGCCTCTTTTTCAAGAAGCTCTTTGCCTTTCAATATATTTTCTTCTCTCTTGGCTTTTTTAAACCAGGATCTTATTTTGCTTTTAGCTTGATTACTTTTAACTACATTTAACCAATCAATACTGGGACCCTTGGGGGTACTTGATACAAGTATTTCTACAATTTCTCCCGTTTTCAAGTGATAATCCAGGGGTACCATTTTTCCACTTACTTTTGCCCCAATACAGCTATTTCCTATATCCGTATGTATCTTATAGGCAAAGTCTATAGGGGTTGCCTCATAGGGCAGATTTATAACAGTACCTTTAGGTGTAAACACAAAAACTTCATCTGAAAACAGGTCTATTTTAAATCTTTCCATAAATTCTTCTGCATCCGAAGTTTCTCTTTGCCATTCCAACATTTCTCTGAGCCAGGTAAGCTTTTTATCAATATCCTCTGCGGTTTCAATTCCCTCTTTGTACTTCCAGTGAGCTGCTATACCATATTCTGCAGTTTTATGCATTTCAAAAGTTCTTATTTGTATTTCAAAGGGCTTCCCCTGGGGTCCTATAACAGTAGAATGCAGTGATTGATACATGTTGGGCTTTGGCATAGCAATATAATCTTTAAATCTTCCCGGTATAGGTTTATATATAGTATGAACTATTCCAAGAGAAGCATAACAATCTTTTACCGTATCCACTATAACTCTCACAGCAGTCAAATCGAAAATTTGATCTATAGTTTTATTTTTCTTTACCATTTTTCTATAGATACTGTAAAAATGTTTCGGCCTGCCTTCAATATCCGCATCTATACCCGCTTTTTTTAAATTTTCTTTTAATTGATTTATTATCTGCTCTATATGTTTTTCTCTCTCTACCCTTTTTTCCGCAATTTTTCTCACTATAAAGTAGTATTCATTTTGGTTTATATATCTAAAGGCTAGATCTTCCAATTCCCATTTAATTTTAGACATTCCCAGTCTATGTGCCAATGGTGCATATATATCAAAAGTTTCCTTTGCCTTTTCCTTTTGCTTTTCTACGGGCAAGTACTTCAATGTTCTCATATTATGAAGTCTATCAGCCAACTTTATCAGTATAACCCTAATGTCATTTGCCATGGCAAGCAGCATTTTTCTCACGTTGTCAGCCTGCTGTTCCTCTTTGGTCTTATATTCTATTTTTCCCAGCTTAGTAACACCCTCGACTAAATTTGCTACTTCAGGACTAAACTCCCTGCTCACATCCTCATGACTAAAATCAGTATCTTCTATAACATCATGTAAAAGCCCTGCCACTATTGTGCCAGTATCTAATCCCATTTCCGCCAATATACAAGCTACTTCTACAGGGTGCATTATATAAGGCTCGCCAGATTCCCTTCTTTGTCTTTTATGGGCTTCATCGGCAAAATAATACGCTTTTTTAACCATATCTTTATCTATATTATTACAATTTTTATCTATTAATTCCATCAATCGTTCTAACATACCGATACTCCCTAAAATCAATGGCTGGTCTATTAAACCAGCCATTATTTTTTATTAACATTATATTATATACTTTTAAAACTTGCAATTTAAAATTAACAAACTTTAAATATTATACTGAATTAAAGAATTAACATCATAATTTTTCAATTTTTCTCTTCCCTTAAGATCAGTCAACTCTATTACAAATCCTATAGTTACAATTACTCCGCCCGCTTCTTCCACTAATTTAGCAACAGAATTGGTGGTACCTCCAGTTGCAAGTAAATCATCAATTATCGCAACCCTCTGTCCTGGTTTTATTGCATCCTTGTGCATTTCCAATTCATCATTGCCGTATTCCAGAGAATAGGTGACTTTTAAAGTGTCACAGGGCAGCTTTCCCTTTTTTCTCACAGGCACAAAACCAGCATCTATAGCATAGGCTACAGGTGCTCCAAACAAAAAGCCTCTTGCTTCAGGTCCAACTACTATATCTATATTTTTATTTTTTAAATAGGATGATATTCTATCTACGGTATATTTAAAAGCCTCTTTATCTTTAAGCAAAGTAGTTACATCTTTAAAACTTATCCCCTTCTTTGGAAATCCTTCTATTACCCTTATACTGTTCTTTAGATCCACTTGTACTCCCCCTCAAAAATAGCTTTATTGTTTTACAATTGATTTTTAACCCCAATGAAATATAATCTTCTACCTTATAATTATATATTAAATATTGACAAATATTCAAGTCACAGCATTTATATCCTTATACAATTTCATTTTTTAAATATTTCGCTATCTGTTCTGCTCTATCCATATTTTCCGTTATAAAAAGTTCCACTGTAATTCTGGCATTATCTATATATCTCTTATTTTTAATTGAACGCATCATTTTATTTGAAAGTTCACATATACTTTTCCAATTTACACTGGAAATATTATTTATCTTAAGCAGGGCTTTTACTCCATAATTATTTGTGTAATTTATACAATATATGCCCTGATTCACCATAATTTCATTTTCACCGCTTACATCGGTCTGTTTTGAAAGAATCCCCAGCGCCACAAGATCCAGATATTTCCCTACGCATTTCATTTCATAATACATTGATATGGCCTGACATAATTTAAAGGTCACTCCCACTGCAGTTAAATTCTTATAAGGATATGTACACTGCTTTTGGTTTGGATCTATAATAATTGTTTCCGGTAAGATTTCTTCACTACTATGATAATCTGTTATTATAACATCAATTCCTAAATTTTTACATAGTTTTACCTGAGGAACAGAGCTGATCCCACACCCTGCAGTTATCATAAGCTTGGTACCTAAAAATTTTATATGGTTTTCTATTATATCTGATTTTATACTAGAATCATCAACTTCATCAGATATAAAATATTCCACATCCGCATTTAGATATTTGAGTACAAGTAACAACAGAGACACTGAAGTTATACCATCTAAATCGCAAGTACCATAGATCACTATTTTTTCCCTTTCATTTACAGCTTTTATTATTCTTTTTAAAGCCTCTCCCATATTTTTTAAAAGGAAGGGATTTTTCATTCCCATAAAATTAAAATGCTGTATGTTTTCCTTTTGCATCTCCATAATAAAACCTCCAAATTTATCGAAAGCACTTCTATTATAAATGATATTGTCTTCTATTACAAACACAGTATGACTAGATTTTCCACAATAAAAAAATCCAAAGTTTCAATATACTCTGGATTTTTTATTTTATCATATTGAATGTACATTTTAAATAATTAACTAAGTCGTTTTATTAAGTTTTCTCCTATTGGCCAACATATGTTTTTTTATCATAACCCAACACGGACTGGCAATGCATATGGAAGAATAACATCCTGTAATTACACCTATGAGAATAGGCTCTGAAAATACCCTTACGGAAGGGACCAAAATATACACAGAAGTCAGAGTTATTACAACGGTGAGTACAGTATTTATAGATCTGGCAAGTGTCTGTGTGACACTTGCATCTGCAACGATCATAGGATCCACTCTTCTCATGTATCTTTGATTTTCTCTTATTCTATCAAAAACAACTATAGTATCATGAATGGAATATCCTATAACTGTAAGTGCTGCTGCTATAAAATTGGAATCTATAGAAACCCTAAGTACTGCATAAACAGACAGCATTACAAGTACATTGTGAACAAGAGATATAATAGCCGCCATACCAAAACTGAGTTCAAATCTTATGCCTATATATATAAACATGGCCACTATTGCTATCACGACAGCTTCTATAGCTTTTACTCTAGTTTCCTTTCCTATAACAGCTCCTATATTTTCCTGATTTGTCAAGCTGCTTTTTTTATACTTGGCTTTAACATCTTTCACAATTTTGCTTATCTCATCATTAGTAAGAGAAGTAGCTTTTATGGTTATGGATTTATTGTCGGATTTATTGGATTGAAAATCAACAGAGTATTTCTTTACTATGCTGTCCACATCTGCTTTGTCAAAATCTGTGCCTAAATTTATCTCCACTATAGTACCGCCTTTAAAATCCAGTCCATATTCCAGTCCTTTTGTAGCCATGGTAAATATTCCAATAATAATTATTATAAGGGAAATAGTAAACCATATCTTTCTTTTTTCAACAATTTTATATATACCACTCATGTTATTTTACTAACCCCTTTCTAAAATCATGTACACCAAAAGTCCCAATAGTTTGTTTGTGGTTAAACCATCCCATATTGGCTACCAATTTCATAAGGGTTCTGGTTACAGTTACTGCGGTAAACATACTTAAAGCTACACCTATGATCAGGGTAAGGGCAAATCCCTTTACGGAACCCGTTCCCACATTATACAGCACAAAACCGCATATAATAGACGTAATGTTTGAATCCAGAATCGAGCTCATGGCCCTCCTAAAACCGGCATCTATAGATGCCTTAACTGACCTTCCACTTTTAAGTTCTTCTTTAGTTCTCTCAAAGATAAGTATATTGGCATCTACTGCCATTCCTACCGTCAAAAGAAACGCCGCAATACCAGCCAATGTAAGGGTCACATTTACGCCGGCAAAAGCCGCCAAAACTATGTATACATACAGTGTAAGTGCTATATCTGCAATAAGTCCAGGAAGTCTATAATATAAAAGCATGAACAGCATTACAAGTCCTATTCCAATTTTACCCGCCAATAAACTAAGTGGGAGGGCATTGGCTCCTAGAGATGCACCTATAGTTTTAACCTGAACCGGTTTTACCGTAACTGGAAGTGCTCCTGATTTTATAAGATCAGCCTGCCTTTGTGCCTCCTGAAGAGTCTGGTTTTTACCGCTTATGACGGCTCTTCCATCGGTTATATGTGCATCCACCTGTGGATTGGTAAGCATGTCATTATCCAAGTAAATTGCTATTTTTTGTCCCATAAATTTTTGAGTGGCATCTGAAAACTTTTTGGCTCCCTGCTGGTTTAATTCCAGATTTATCACAGCTTGATTTCCATTTGTAGAATCAATGGAAGCAGTAGCATCTTTCACATCTTTACCGGTAAGTATGGTTTTATTGTCAGGGCCTACAAATTTAAGTTCACCGGTTTTTGCCACACCATCTATTACCTCTTTGGCATCAAATTTTCCCGGTATGTCAATTCTTATTCTCTTCTGTCCTTCCCTGGCCACCACTGTTTCACTTACTCCTAATTTATTAACTCTCATAGACAAAAGTTCCACAGTTCTGTCCATGGTCTTTTGATCCACATTATTTCCCTGAACTTCTTCAAGTACAGAAACTCCACCTTGAAGATCAAGTCCCCTATTTATAACTTCACCAAAAGGTTTAAGTTTATATCCTCCTAAAGTCACTCCATATGCTCCCGAATAAGCTAAAAAACCTATCAGAATTATACATAGGAAGAAAACTATGGTACTTTTCCCCTTAGATTTCATCTTTATCCTCCTCAACCTGTAAATAAATACTATTTTTTTACAACAATCCACATTAGAAATTATATTACTTAAGAAAAACAGCGTCAATACTATGAGCCCAAATATAATGACTTTAAGTATTAACTTTATGTAAAATATATTCCTATTTTTTCATGGTTCTGACCTTAAGTGCAATAGCACACTCAATTCTCTTTTTCTGCATTTTACATCCCAGTGAATAGGGTTCTCTCATATCTCCATTGAAATTGTAATTATTAGCCTGACATCCGCCGCTGCAGTAAAACCTTGCCCAACACTGTTTGCATTTGGGTTTATTATATATATGGGCCGTCTTGAACTTTTGAACAATATCCTCCCTTAAATTATTCCAATCATTTAAATTTCCCATTTTAAAATCTTCATTACCCACAAATTGATGACAGGGGTATATGTCTCCATCGGGAGTTATAGCCACATACTCATGTCCTGCTCCACAGCCCGATATTCTTTTATATACGCAGGGTCCCCCTGTAATATCTATATTAAAATGATAGAATTTAAACTTTCCACCATTTCGAAGCATTTCTTCATACAGCTTGTCATACTGCTCATAGATAGTTGGCAGATCCTCCTCCCTTATTGAGAGTGGGTTGTCCTTAGGAAGCACTACAGGTTCTATGGATATTTCATCAAATCCTTCATCTGCAAGATATTTTATGTCTTTGAAAAAATCCGTATTTTTTCTGGTAAAAGTTCCCCTGACATAGTATTGTTTAGATTTATCCCTTATTTTTACCATCTTTTTGATTTTGGGCAATATGGAGTCAAAGGTTCCACTTCCATCTATCCTCACTCTCACTCTGTCATTTACTTCTTTTCTTCCGTCAATACTCAACACTATATTCCCCATATTTTTGTCCAGATAATCTATTATTTCATCATTTAAAAGTGTCGCATTAGTAGTCATGGTAAACCTTATACTCTTATTGTGTATCTTTTCTTGAGATCTTGCATAATCCACAATCTGCCTTACAGTATCAAAAGCCATGAGGGGCTCTCCACCAAATAAATCCACTTCTATATTTTTCCTAGGTCCTGATTTTTCTATGACAAAATCAATTGCTTTTTTCCCAATATCAGCAGACATAAGCTTTCTGCTTCCCTTATATTCGCCTTCATCTGCAAAACAATACTTACACCTTAAATTGCAATCATGCGCAATGTTTAAGCACAATGCCTTTATAAATGATACCGAATTGTCATTTTGCAACGCAATATTTTCATAGAGATCTTTAGAATACAGTATATCCCCTTTAATTAATTCCTCTATCTCTCCATATGCCTCCACAATATCCTCTTTTTCATATTTATCTTTGAGCATTTCCAGCGTCTCTTCAAGACCAGGCAGTTTTTCATCATCCAGGATATCATACACCAGCTGGTCAACTTCATGAAGTGCCCCGGAGTTTACATCCAATACATATCGATATCCACCCTGTACAAATTTATGAATATTAGCCAAATTATTCCCTCCTATAATACACTTATCTTTACGATGACATAAATTTTAGGCAGTAACTTTTTATCTGTTACTGCCTAAAATTTATATTAATTTTCACAGGCCAAATTGGCAACGGTACAGGAAGTTTTGCACGCCGACTGGCAGGAATTAGCACATTCTCTGCAACCTGGCTTTTTTAGGCTATCTCTTATATTAGAATTACTTATAGTTTTTATATGCTTCATATTAAACTCCTCCAATTAATAATATATCGTTTAGATTATAACATAAATCAATTTCAAAATAAAGCCGGACTATAAGTACCTATTGCAAGTTAATTCCAATCATTCCAGATAAGGCCCCCACTATTAGTGCAAGTACTAACCTCTTAATTCCATCTACACCTATCACAGCAGAATTTCCCGAAATAACAGAAACTACATATAGTATAAATAGATATAAAAGAGTAACTATAATACCTATAAGCCATCCCTTTTCCCCTATTTTCCTCACTGCATAAATGGAAGCGTACATTATACTGAGTATTGTCGTAATAAGATAAACTATATAACTTACCTGACTGCTGACTTCTATAAAAGTCATTACAACGGCAAAGATCAAAAGCAAAATCACAGTAATTATAAATCCTCTAATAACTCCTTCTATAGCAGAAAGATAATTATTACTTTTTTCCAAATTAAAACACCTCCTATCTAATAGTATCTATGTAGACAAAAGGCGCTTTATACCTAAATTTTAAACTTCTTTTCTTTGAATTTATTTCTATTTACCCTTATTAGAATTTTCTGAGCTTTTATCATCTGAAAGGACATTTAACACCCCTGTCTTGTCAAGTTTTATCTTTATTCTGTCAGGTCCTGTCTGAAGTGTTATAAAACTTTCATTTTCTCTGATATTTATAATTTTACCTACTATACCACCTTTAGTCATAACCTCATCATTGACTTTAAGATTACTCAACATAGCATTGTATTTTTTTCTTCTCCTGCTCTCTGGTAAAAATATAAGCAAGTAAAAAATTACCACTACAAATATAAATGGTGATATCCTAACTAATAAATCCAACGCTTTCACCTCCTTATAAAATAGTTCTTATTTAACTTTTGTCTTCCCATTGATTAAGCTTTTCTCTTTTATATGAATGAAAATAATCTCCATCAATAGCATCTCTTATTTCCTTCATCATATTATTATAAAAATATAGGTTGTGGATCACACAAAGTCTCATAGCCAGCATTTCCTTTGCCTTAAACAGATGTCTTATATAAGCTCTGCTGTAATTTTTACAAGTGGGACAGCTGCATCCTTGATCAATGGGATTATCATCTAATTTATACTTTGCGTTTAAAAGATTTAATTCACCTTCCGATGTAAATACATGGGAATGCCTTCCATTTCTTGCAGGGAGGACACAGTCAAAAAAATCCACCCCTCTTTCCACTGATTCAAGTATATTTTCCGGTGTGCCCACCCCCATCAAATATATGGGTTTATTCTGCGGAAGATATGGTATGACACTTTCTAAAATCCTGTACATTTCCTCATGAGTTTCCCCTACTGCCAATCCTCCAATGGCATACCCTTCCAGATCCATTTCGCTTATTATTTTAGCATGTTCTATTCTTATGTCATCATATACTCCACCCTGATTTATTCCAAAAAGCATCTGCTTTTTATTTATAGTATCAGATAGAGAATTTAATCTGTCAAGTTCTATCTTGCACCTTTTAAGCCATCTAGTAGTCCTCTTCACTGAATCTTCAACATAATCTCTCGGGGAAGGATTTTTCACACATTCATCAAAAGCCATGGCTACAGTAGACGCCAAGTTGCTCTGAATTCTCATACTTTCTTCAGGTCCCATGAATATCTTTCTGCCGTCTATATGGGAATTAAAATATACCCCTTCTTCTTTTATTTTTCTTATATCAGACAGTGAAAATACTTGAAAGCCGCCTGAGTCAGTTAAAATGGGTCTATCCCAATTCATAAATTTATGTAATCCGCCCAGCTGCCTAATGATTTCATCTCCCGGTCTTAAACTCAGATGATATGTATTGGACAACTCTATTTGACAGCCAATTTTTTTTAAATCCATAGTTGAAACCGCACCCTTTATAGCCGCTAAAGTACCTACATTCATAAATACCGGAGTTTGAACCACGCCATGGGGAGTAACAAACTCACCTCTCCTTATTCTTCCACATTTTTTCAGTAATTTATACATCGAAACACCTCATATTTATACAATTCACAATGCACAGCCTAAATTTTTATACCTGACTCCTAAAATCACTTGATAAACATGGCATCTCCAAAACTGAAAAACCTGTATCTGTTTTTTACCGCTTCCCGGTATGCATTTAATATATTTTCTCTCCCACATAGTGCACTTACCAGCATTATGAGGGTAGATTGGGGTAAATGAAAATTTGTTATAAGCTTATCTACTATCTTATACTTATAGCCCGGATATATAAATATATCTGTCCATCCTGACTGTTCTCTGACTCTTCCATCTTCATCCGCTATGGTTTCAAGAGTTCTGCAGGATGTGGTTCCCACAGAAATTACACTGTGCCCGCTTTCCCTTGCTCCGTTAATTACATCTGCAGTTTCCCTCGACATACGGTAGTATTCAGAATGCATATCATGGTCTTCAACATTTTCAACCTTAACCGGTCTAAAAGTTCCAATACCCACATGTAAAGTCAAAAAAGCAAGTTTAACTCCCTTATCTTCTATTTTTTGGAGTAAATCCTCTGTAAAATGAAGTCCAGCCGTAGGGGCTGCCGCTGAACCTTCTTCTTTAGAATAAACCGTCTGATACATTTCCTTGTCTTCCAACTTTTCCTTTATATAAGGCGGCAAAGGCATTTGCCCAAGTTTATCCAGTGCTTCTTCAAATATTCCCCTATATTCAAATTTAACTATCCTATTTCCGTCTTTCTTTATCTGAGATATTTCAGCTTTCAACTCTCCATCTCCAAAATCAAACCTGTCTCCAATCCTAGCTCTTCTTCCCGGCTTAACCAGTGTTTCCCAGCTGCCATCCTCATTTCTCTTTAACAGCAAAATTTCCATTTTTCCGCCGCTGCCCTCTTTTTTCCCTATAAGCCTGGCAGGTAAAACCCTGGTATCATTTAAAACAAGACAATCTCCCGGATTTAAATAGCCTATTATATCCCTAAACACCTTATGTTCTACTTTTCCTGTCTTCTTGTCCAATACCATAAGCCTTGCTTCATCTCTCTGTTTTAATGGATGTTGTGCAATCAGTTCCTTAGGTAAGTAAAAATCAAAATCCGTAACTTTCAATAAATTTCACTCCGTTTCGTTTTGTCCACGATGACTGTATTGTTTTCTCTTCAATGTGCCACCTTTTCTAGTTTTATTAAAATGTCTGTAGGCACTATCAGATGCCATTCTCCCCCTAGGTGTTCTTATTATAAAACCCTTCTGAAGCAGATAGGGTTCATACACATCTTCTATAGTATCCAATTCTTCTCCTATAAAATAAGCCAGTGTCTCTATTCCCACAGGTCCTCCATTGAAATTGTCAATTATAGCCTTTAATATTTTATTGTCTATACTGTCAAATCCCTCTTCATCCACTTCCAATAATTTTAAAGCAAGCTTGCTGGTCTCAACATCTATTGTTCCATTACCTTTTACCTCTGAATAATCTCTAACCCTTTTCAAAAGTCTATTTGCAATTCTCGGTGTTCCCCTGGACCTTTTTCCTATTTCCAGGGCAGCTTCATATTCTATATTTATATCGAGTATCTCTGCAGATCTAATTATAATTTCACTGAGCTCCTTTTCTCCATAAAACTCCATGGGACATAACATTCCAAATCTATCCCTCAGTGGAGATGTCAAAAGTCCTATCCTAGTAGTAGCTCCTATTAATGTGAATTTAGGAAGATCCAGTCTTATGGATTTTGCAGCCGCACCTTTTCCTATAACTATATCAAGTGCATAGTCTTCCATAGCAGGATACAATATTTCCTCTACGCTTCTATTTAATCTGTGTATTTCATCTATGAAAAGCACATCCATATCATTTAAACTGGTAAGTATTGCAGCTAAATCCCCCGCTCTCTCTATAGCCGGACCAGAAGTAACTTTCAAATTCCCTCCCATTTCCATGGCAATTATATTTGCAAGAGTGGTTTTCCCAAGTCCCGGCGGTCCATAGAGAAGCACATGATCCAGTGCTTCTTTTCTGTTTTTCGCAGCTTCTATAAATATATTAAGCTTATTTTTCACCTTGTTTTGTCCTATATATTCACTAAGTCTTTTAGGTCTTAAACTATGCTCGTTTTCAGCATCACCCTCCATATTAAATGGAGTGACTATTCTATTTTCCACACCCATCACCTAGCCTAATCCATTAAAAATTTCAAAGCTTCTTTTATCATAACTTCAATAGAACTATTATTATTTATGGCTTTCAATGCACTGTTTGCCTCCTTTTCAGAGTATCCAAGGGCCTTGAGAGCTTCTACAACTTCAGAAGTGGTTTTGCCTTCACCAAGCTCTTGACAATTATTCTCATGATCCCCGATTTCCTCTGGGGATACTTTATCTTTTAATTCCAAGATAATTCTCTGCGCAGTTTTCTTTCCTACTCCGGGAGCCCTCACTAAATTCTTTTCATCTCCAGATATTATAGCATACTTTAAATTAGCAACATTACTTATGGATAGGAGCGAAAGTGCTGCTTTAGCACCTATTCCATTTATAGTCAAAAGAAGATTGAACATGTTTATCTCCTCTTTCGTCAGAAAGCCATACAATCCTATAAAATCTTCCCTTACTATTTGCTGCAGATACAACAATATGTTTTCACCTATTTTAGGGGTGTTAGCAATAGTACTACCTGACGTATTTATTTTATAGCCTATGCCATTGTTTTCAACTATAATATAATCTCTACTCACGCCTCTATATATCCCCTTTATATACTCATACATCTAAAATTCCCCCGTAAAATATTGAAAATCATATAAATATTATAGCACATATTATACTTTATCATTTTGAATACCTCAGTTCAAGTGATAATTATATAGAACCAGGCTCCTTTACCTAAAAAAGCCTTAAAGGCTACTATTCATAGTCTTCAAGGCGTGCTTCTGCTTCTTCTCTGGTATTACACTGAAAATATTTGTCTCCCTTAGTCAAAAGTTTAATATCTTCTTCTTTCAACCTATTCGTACTTATACTTGTAATATCTCTTTTTTCATTTTCTATAAGCATATTTCCCTGTTTATCTGTTTTATATATAGCTATAAATCCATTTTTTATTCCCAATACATATTTATTAGGAGCATATTTGTCTACATTTTTTATTAACACTATTTCTCCTGCACTGAATTTTTCTACCTTATATCCTACATCCTTATAAGCTTTTTCAACTTCACTTTTCTTCTTGCCAGCTAACTTTCCTGCCAATTCCTGTTTTTCTATCTGAACTTCTCCGCTTTTATCATATTTTATCTTGAATATTACTCTGGCATCATTATCAACAACACCGTTTATGGAAGAATTCACTTTTACAGTATCATAGGAATTCTTGTTAGCTTGACTTAATTTCTTTTCCATATTTATATTTTGAAATCCCACTATACATATATAACAACTCAATCCAAAAATTAAAATAGTAAAAACAACTAAAATTGCCGTGCGAATTTTTCTTCTATCCACAATATCCCTCCTTTTCTGGATATTATAGACACTTTTATAAAAATTATACATGTTATTTCAATCTTATGCTGGTATAATTTTTACTGCAATACAATATGTCATTTTTAATGACTATATTGCCTTGATTATCTATTCTCCAAACTATTGCCCCCTTGTTTATAAGTCTGTTTTCAACTCTTTTATCCGGAGTTCCCACTCCATCACTCGTTATAATCGCCACTCTAGGTTCTACCCTATCCAAAAACCTATTCGTAGTACTTGTATTTAATCCATGATGGGGAACTTTAAGCACATCACATTTTTTAAGTTCGCCTGTTTTTAAAATATCTTCTTCTTCTGATCTCTCACAGTCTCCTGCAAATACATATTGTAATCCATTTACTTTTCCCTGCAGGACTATAGAATTATTATTTTCTACAGTTTTACTTTCACGAACCGGCCCGATTGCCTTAAGAACGCATCCATAATTTTTAATTTCCCAACCTCTTTTTATATATTCAACATCCACCCCCATTTTATTCAGCTTATCACTCATAATATTCTGGATATAGTTTCTATGATCTGGAAGATACACCTTACAAACTTTTCTGGACTGAGCTATTTTAATTATGCCTTCATAGTGATCATCGTGATAATGAGTGAGTATTATACCATCTATGCTTTTTACCTGATTTAAATCCAAATATCTTATAATTCTCCTGGTATAATAAGCAGCTCCTGTATCTATAAGATAATTTTTATCATCAGTTTTTATTAAAATACAGTCACTCTGACCAACTCCTAAAAAATGAACCTCATAATTTCCAAATTTAGCCAGAGCAACATTATCCATATACATTATAATTACAAAAATAATAGCTAATATTCGTTTCATACAAATTACTCCTCATAAATCGTCGCTATTATTATTTTTTACAATTAAAATTGTTATATTCTAAATTATAGGTGAGAAAATCTCATGACACATAGTACATATTTAAAATAGAAAAGTAAAAGTTCCTAACTCCATCAACAAAAATATTTGACAAAATTCCTATTTAGGTATACTATTAAAAAAATTAATAAATAAATCTTATCAAGAGCGGTGGAGGGACTTGGCCCTATGATGCCCGACAACCAACATTCTATTTAATGTATGGTGTTAATTCCAACAGATTATTCTGAAAGATAAGAAAAATTTTCAAGTCGTAACTTTAAAGCTGTTTTTCTTATGAAAAACAGCTTTTTTATTTTATACTATACACAATTAATAAGGAGGAAAATTTATGAGCAAAGAAACCAGCTTTATAACAAAATGCATTCACGTGGGAAATGGTATTGATAAAGAAACCAGGGCCATAAGGCGCCCAATAACCATGGCAAACTGTTACAGGCTTCCCGAAGATGCATCTTCAATCAACTGGAGTGATCCAAATCAGATATTATATACCAGAAACACCTCTGCAAATCAACTTTATCTTCAGCAAAGACTTGCCGCACTGGAAGGTGCAGAAGACTGCGTGGTCCTTGCAAGTGGTGTCGCTGCACTGGCAGGTGTGTTTTTTACTTTTCTTGACAAAAATTCACATGTGATCTGTTCAAATGTATCATACATAGCAGTTTACAGACTGTTAAACGAATATCTCCCTGAAAAATACAATATAGAGACATCCCTTGTAGATACCTCCAACCTAGAAGAAATAAAAAAGGCCATACACCCCAATACCAGGCTCATTCATGTTGAAACTCCAGGAAACCCCACCACGAGAATAAGCGACATTGAAGAAATTGCAAAAATTGCGAAATCCGCAGGAGCTCTACTTAGTGTTGACAGTACATTTGCCTCTCCATACCTGCAGCGCCCTCTTGAACTGGGAGCAGATCTTGTTATACACAGCTTGACCAAATATATAAATGGACATGGTGATGCCATGGGTGGAGCAGTGCTGGGCAAAAAAGATCTCATAGACAAAATTAAAGCCCAGGCTATGGTGAATCTGGGGGGAACTATAAGTCCTTTTAATGCATGGCTTATAATGAGAGGTGTTGTGACACTTCCCCTGCGTATGGAGCAACACAGCCATACCGCTCTCAAAGTCGCCCAATATCTGGAATCAAATCCTTCAGTGAAGTTCGTGGCATATCCGGGTCTTGAAAGCCATCCGCAGCATGAAATTGCCAAAAAACAGATGAAGCTCTACTCAGGAATTATAGCTTTTGCACTTAAAGCAGATGCGGAAACCCATAATAAATTTATAAATTCACTTGAGCTCATCGTTCCGGCAGTTTCCCTGGGACATGACGAGAGCCTGATTGTATACACTGGAGCAAGTGATGAAAGGATCAATTTCTATCCAGAAAATTTCAGAGATGGATACATAAGATTCAGTGTAGGACTTGAAAGTGCGGAAGACATCATTGAAGACTTAAAACAAGCATTGCAAAAATGCGGATTATAATAATACAATGCTTTCAAACTGGGGGATAATCCCCCTAGTTTTTATCCGAACGCTACCATTGCTGGCTACTCCCAACTTCTCAAAATGGGACATAAGCACTGCTGTGCGCCTGAATAAGGCAAAACGTATTATTTAACAATAAAAACCACTTTTGATATGAATATTATATATATATCCATATCAAAGATGGTTCATATGGTCCTTTACCCTTCAAATTCTTCAGGAAAATCAGCATTGTGATAAACATCCTGAACATCATCATCGTCTTCAAGTTTATCTATTAATCTCTGAACTTTTTCAGCAGTTTCCATATCAACAGAGATAGTATTATCCGGTATCATAGTAATTTCTGCTGACAAAAAATCAAGTCCATTTCCCTCAAGATTTTCTCTGACTTTCCCAAACTCCTCTACAGAAGTAATTATTTCAAAAACTTCCTCCTGGGCATCAAAATCCTCTGCACCGGCATCCAGGGCTTTCATCATGACATCATCTTCATCAATGTCATCTTTTTTCTCTATAATAATCTGACCTTTAGTTTGAAACATCCAGGACACACATCCATTAGCTCCTAGATTTCCACCGTGTCTTGAAAATGCAGCCCTTACACTGCTTGCCGTTCTATTTTTATTGTCAGTTAATGCTTTTACTATCACAGCAACCCCTCCAGGTCCATATCCTTCATAAACTATTTCCTCATAGCTTACCCCTTCCATTTCTCCGGCGCCTTTTTTGATTGCCCTGTTTACTGTATCCTGGGGCATATTATTTGCCTTAGCTTTTGCTATGACATCTCTTAATTTTGCATTGCTATCTGGACTTGAACCACCGGTTTTAGCCGCAATAGCCAATTCCTTTCCTATCTTAGTAAATATCTTACCTTTTTTCGCATCTGCCTTACCCTTTTTTGCCTGTATATTATGCCATTTTGAATGTCCTGACATATAAATTTCCTCCTAACTTACAGTTTATAACTATTTAATATTGATCATGCAAATTGTATTATATCATATAAAAGCAGATCACTACAAATATAAACGCATTATTCTTTAATCAGGTTATTATCAACTTTAAAATAAAATTCTTCATCTCCAACTATAAGTTCACATTTTCCATTGGTTACATCTATTATCTCATTTATCAGCAAATCAACATTTTCTAGAATACAATTTATTGACAACTGAACTTTGTCAGCATATTCAATATTCTCTATAGGAATAGACTTTTGTTCAAAAAAATGCTGCAATTTCCCCAAATCCTCGTAATTTATAGATATATCTATAGGTGAACCTTTTACTCTTTCCACTATCTTTGCACTGTCAATAGATAATACAGCAGATTTAGAATAAGCTTTTGCCAGCCCGCCTTTACCTAGAAGTATTCCCCCAAAATATCTTGTTACCACTGTGACAATATCTGTCAGCTTCTTTTTTTTAATCACTTCCAGGATAGGTATTCCTGCAGTTCCTTGAGGTTCTCTATCATCACTGTATCTTTGAATATTCATTTTTTCTCCAATTACATATGCATACACATTATGTGATGCTTTAGGATTTTGTTCTTTCACCCTATTTATGAATCTTCTAGCATCACCTTCAGTATATACTCTCTTTACACTCCCTATAAATATGGACTTTTTTTCCTCAAATCTCGAACCAGCTTGATTTTTTACTGTAAAATATCCCATATTACCCCGCCTTTCAAAACATCCCTCATAAATTATTTCTTAAAAATATATAATAAACTATATAGTCATAAGACTATTTAATATTTGAATTCCTCTTTTTATATTTTCTTTGCTAACATGTGAAAATCCAATTTTAAAATATTTCTTACCTTCCGAAGGATTCTTATAATATAATGAACCCGGAGTAATTAACACTCCCCTACGTTTTGCCTCTTTAAAAAGACTTATGGAATCTATTTCAATACTATCTTTAATTTTTAGATAAAAGTGCAGTCCCCCTCCTGGCTTTGTAAAGTCTACCTTATCATTTAGGTATTTAACTATACATTTTCCCATATATATATACATATCCTTGTATTTTATATTTAACATATTTATATAATCCTTCCACATACCTTTCCTAATGTATAAATCCAATGCCCTCTGCATAAGGCTGGAGGTAGCTATATCCGTGTTAATTTTAGAATTTTGAATGTTCTCTCTAAATTTTTCAGGAGGTATTAAATATCCAATTCTTATGCCAGGCAAAAATATCTTTGAAAAACTTTTTATATAAATGACTCTATCATTATGATCCAAACTTTTAAAACTATTATATTTTATATTACTATCGTAAATTAATTCTGAAAGATAATCATCTTCTATTATATAAAAATTATATATCTCTGCCAACCTCAATATTTGTTTTTTTTTGTCATCATCATAGCTTATACCAGATGGATTTTGAAAATAGCTCATAGTATAAAAACATTTTATATTATTTTTTTGAAGTATTTTTTCAAGCTTATCCACATTTACACCATTCTTCTCTACTGGTATTTCAATTATCTCTGATCTTCTGGACTTAAATACGGATAGTGCTCCGCTGTAAGTTGGCTTTTCAACTATTACACTATCATCTGTATTTAGGATAGCTTTTGAAACTACATCTATTCCCTGTTGAGCTCCAGAAACTATAAGTATATCTTCTGGATTTACACTATCCTTCCAAAAGACATCACTTATACTTTTTCTCAATCCCTCATATCCCAACGGTTCCTGATAAATTAAAGCCCTGGACCCATCCCTGTCCAATACCTCATTTAAAACATTTTTAAAGAGATCTATTTGAAAAAATTCGCCGCTGGATGTCTCTCCTGTAAAATCTATATAGTCTCCTATTTCATTGCTGAATATTCTCTTCAATGCCCTAGAATACTCTCTATTAAGGTTCCTATTTATATCCCTCTTCTTGGCATAAGTTCCACTTCCCATTTTTAAGACGGCATATCCTTTACTTTGCAGCTCCTTATAGGCATTTACTATGGTAATATTATTTACTTTTAATATTCGCGCTAGTTCTCTTATAGCCGGCAGTTTCTCACCATCCTTTATTTTATTTTTGTCTATTAAATTTTTTATATGCTCCTCT
Organism: Clostridium aromativorans; assembly: GCF_020908015.1. Classification (NCBI taxonomy): domain Bacteria; kingdom Bacillati; phylum Bacillota; class Clostridia; order Eubacteriales; family Clostridiaceae; genus Clostridium; species Clostridium aromativorans. Next base: position 29,205 of record NZ_JAJJPB010000020.1, on the reverse strand, counting down.
ATCATTAAATACTTAACTTTCCCTTTTCTTAAATCCATCAAATATTTATTCAATAGAAACTTCATTTCCCTTCTTTAAATTAAAATATATTAAAACATCCTATAGATATTATCCTACATCATCACAATAACATAAAAATAAAAGATTTAGTACTAAAAATCAAAATAAATTTTTGGTACTAAATCCCATTTCATTATATGGAAAAACCACTAAATAAAATATACATTTTCTTTAAATAAACACGTTCCATCTTTAGTTCTATAATCTCTGGATTCTTTTTTAATCAGGTTTCTCTTCCACAACTCATTTAGGATCTCTTCCATATTTATATTATAATTACAAAATAACTCGTCGTTTTTTATATCTTCCGAACTCAAAAAACAGTCTTTTTCTCTCATATAATTCAAAAGTATCTTCGCAACATTTCGAATATTTTTATCTACATTTTTCTTTAAATAATTCATAGTATCTTCTATAGACTTCTCCACTTCTCTAATGTCATTAAAAAACAAATTATCCACACAGACTTTAAAGTCATTATTTAAATTCATAGTCATAGTCATAGCATCCTTACTTATCATATGGCCTGATGAGTTTATATATAATTTGGAAAATTCTTCTATTGACCGTACTGCAGCAATATAAGAAGTATGTATTCCATTATTCTGAAGGTATTTTTTACATATACTCATACTTTTAAATAATTCTCCAAGATAAAACATATTCCACCTTTCTCTATCCAAATCGGGGTAATATCTTCCCACATCATATTTGGACGTTATATCCATGTCTTTAGAAAATATCAATCTAGAAGAAGATATTATCCTGTGAATGAATCCACCTTTTAAATCCTGTTCAGGCAATTGTAAAAAATTGTTCTTGCTCATAAACTTGACATGAATAGGCACACCTACCTCCTCTGTATACAAGTTTTTTACATCATCCATGTCATTTTCGCATACTATAAGTAAATCAATGTCAGACTCATCCCATAAATCCCCTGTAATCATACTTCCAAAAACCATAACTGCAAGAATAGAATCGTTAGTCCTAAGTCTTTCAATAGTAATATTAAAAGCTTTCTGATACTGTAAAATAGTTTTTTCCATTTTCCTGTCGGCCCCCTTTTAAATTTTGAGTATAAAATTATATTATATATTATACAATTATATACTATTTTTTTTACAAAAATTCAAGAACATATTTAATTTATATAATACTCTATTAAATTTTAGCTGCATAAATAAATATTTATAATAACAAAAGGTATCTGAAGATATAACACTTTAAGAGTACTATATCTTCAGATACCTTTTGTTACATTATTTAGCATTATTATCTCAACATACCAATTATTTTTCTTTTTCAAAATCGCTTTTTGGCACACCACAAAGTGGACATACCCAATCTTCAGGTAAATCTTTAAAAGCAGTTCCTGGCTTAATTCCAGAATCAGGATCCCCTACTTTAGGATCATAAACATAACCACAAGCAGTACAAACATATTTATCCATCGTAATTCCTCCTACGTAATATAAATTATACTATAATTATGGCACAGTCAATTTTTTAAGTCAATATGTACTATTCTATAATACATGCTATCATTTAATTATAAATTTTTTAGCTTTATCATATACTTTTTTTTCTATACTGATGCAGTTGTACAAACTTCTCCCCAATCAAGCAATTCTTGAGCACAGTTAAAAATTAATTATTAAAGAGTACCTAGTATTGAAAATTCGTAAAAATGTTGTTAATATTAATAATGTAAATTTGAGACCATGTTTTATAATATATCATTGGAGGTTTGTAATGGAAAATAAATCAAAAAATATACTGATAACTAAAGAAGAAATTGCAAAAAAAATAAAAGAATTGGGGAAATTGTTAAATCAAGAATACAAAAATAAAAATTTATATGTATTATCTCTTTTAAGAGGAAGTTTTATATTTACATCAGATTTAGTGAGGGAAATAGATCTTCCACTAAAAATAGGTTTTATGACAACTTCAAGTTATAAAAATTCCGAAACGTCATCGGGAAAAGTAAATATCTTAAATGATATATTGGATGATATTCACGGATATGATGTATTGATTGTAGATGACATAATAGATACAGGTATAACTATGGATTTTGTTATAAATTATATAAAATCGCGAGGTGCTTCCAGCATAAAATCCTGTGTGTTATTGGATAAACCTGAAAGACGAAAAATTTCCCTGGAACCGGATTTTTACTGTTTTAAAATTCCTGATGTATTTGTAGCAGGCTATGGTCTTAATTATGGAGATTATTATAGAAATATACCTTACATATTTAACTGGGACTAATTATATTCATAGATGATTTTAGGGGAAATCTTCTGTTATTTCCCCTATTAATCTTTTACAATTAATTTGAAATTTTAAACCCTGATTTATCAATTCCTAAATTTATAGCAGTTTCCGGGACCTTACCTAATACAATAGTATCCGATATGGGTACTTCATTTTTTACTTTTATATCTTCAGTTCCAAGGGGAATTATAATTTTCATATTCGTGTTTACTTCAACATATATTTTATGTCTTGATTGGTTTATGCCCACACTTTCAAAACTAGATATATATTTGGTTTCTATATACCCTACAGGCTGCATTTTGACAGTTATATTAGGCCCTAAAAATACCAGTAAATTATTTTTCATTATATATCCCAAAGGAACTTTTAATCCAACTTTTCCTATCTTCTTTAGTCTTTGCTGACACTTAATAGCCACATCACAAGCTATTTTATTCATCTTTAACGTATCTGTCCTTATCATATTTATATTCCCCTGATTATCTTTTTCTACATCTATAATATTTTTGTAATCAAATTGTTTTGAATACTCTTCTATAATTACCGAATTTATGGTTTCAGTAATTATAGTTCTAGCTTGCACATCAGTAGCTTTCACAATTGCTGGACTTATTTCTGCATTCACAAAATAAATAAACAGTCCTAAGATCATCAATGTACACCCTATTATAAATAGGATTTTCACTCTATTATCAGTAACATGAAATCTTCTTATATCCATCACACCCTTATAATCATATACCATAATATATGACAATAAATGATTCTTTATTTACCTAAAAATTTATATGTTTCATTAACACTTTAATTTATGTTATAATAATTTAAATGTAAAGGTTAAAACAAGGAGGACAATTATGGTTAAAAGACATAAAAAAACCCAAACCAAGACTTTTAAAAAAGTAGCTATCATTTTATCTGGTCTGTTAATAATAGCATTTATAGTCTTAATGGGTATATCCCTTGCAATTATAAAAAACTCCCCTAAATTAGATGTAAATCAAATATTAAATTTAAGCGAACCTTCTGTTCTATATGATGATAAGGATGAGCTAATGGATGCAGTGGTCACTCCTCAACAGAGAACAGTAATTCCATTTAGCAGTATGCCCCAAAATTTGAAAAATGCTTTCGTCAGCATAGAAGATGAACGGTTTTATACCCATAAGGGCATAGATTTAAAAAGACTTATCGGGGTAATATTCATAGATATTAAAAGCAAATTTATAAAAGAATCAAATATTCAAGGTGCATCTACAATAACACAGCAGCTGGTGAGAAGCATATTTTTGTCACCAGAAGTATCTTACAAACGAAAATTACAGGAGATATATCTTTCTCTGCAGCTTGAACAAAAATTAAGTAAAGATCAAATACTAGAAGCATATATGAATACAATTTTTTTAGGCGGAAGAGCCTTAGGTGTTGAAGCTGCTTCCAAACAGTATTTTGGAAAGCCTGCAAAAGATTTGAATTTAATTCAATGCGCTTTTATTGCAGGTATGCCTCAAAGTCCATCCGTATATTATCCTTATTCTCCAGCCTCACGAAAAAATCCATCTATATATTTAAATAGAACTGCCACCGTAATAAAAAAAATGTATGAAAATGGATATATATCTCAACCTCAATATACTTCAGCAATAAATGACATTTCTACAGGTAAATTGAATATTAATCCACAGCCTACTGTAAGCAATGGTTACAATAATGAATGGTTTACAGTATCGGTAATCAATTCGGTAAAAAAAGACTTAAAAGCACAATACCATTATAGTGATGACGAAATAGAAAATTTACTTATGTACGATGGTTTAAAAATACATACTACAATGAATAAAAATTTACAGCAAGAAACTCAAAATACTTTGGATAACAGCAGTGTTTTACAAGCTTCATCATTGGATAAAAACGGAATTGTACAGCCTCAGGCTTCTGCTGTAGTCATGGACTATCATTCTGGAGAAGTCAAAGCATTGGTAGGTGGAAGGGGCACACAGCCTGCAAGATCCTTTAACCGAGCTGCATCGGAAAATTATTTGAGACCTTCTGGTTCCAGTATAAAACCATTAACTGTATACGGTCCTGCCATAGACTCTAAAAAATTTACAGCAGCCAGTATTTTTGAAGATTCTCCATTATCAGATGAAGTTTCTTACAAATATACCACCAACGGAGAACCCTATCAGCCTAAAGATGATACCTACATAGGTGGAAATATGACCTTGAGGACAGCTATAACTCATTCTATAAATCTAGTTGCAGTAAAACTTGAAGACAAATTGGGATTAAATACCGCTGCCGATTATGCAGAAAAATTTGGAATTACTCTAGACAATGATGATAGAAGTAGTATAGCTGCACTGTCCCTCGGAGAACTCCATCATGGTGTAAATACATTGATAATGTCTGCCGCTTACGGGGTGTTTGGAAATTCAGGCACATATACTTCACCGAAACTCTACACTAAAGTTGAGGATAGAAATGGAAAAATTCTACTGGAGAATAAAACCAAGACAAAAAAAGTTCTTTCTCCCCAGGCAGCATATATAATGTATGATATGCTCAAAGGTCCGGTCAGTACTGAAGGTACTGCTCCTAGTGCAAATATAGGAAATATGCCTGTAAGAGGTAAAACTGGAACTTCCAGTGACAGCAAAAACCTGTGGTTCTGTGGGCTAACGCCTTACTATTCCGCTGCAGTTTGGATTGGAAATGATGACAACACAGTTTTGGACAGTTCCCTCAACAGCAACTCTGCGGCAAAACTCTGGGCAAATATAATGTCTCCTCTTCATAAGAATTTACCTGTAAAAGATATTAAAATGCCTTCCGGAGTAGTGGCCCAGTCAATTTGTTCCGAATCAGGTAAGTTACCTGTTTCAGCCTGTTATACAGATCCTGAAGGAAGTAAAGTCTATACTGAATTTTTTATATCAGGTACAGTTCCAACTGAAAAATGCGACATGCATCGCTCCTGGAACATTTTTGACTATTTTACAAAACACAAAGATAAGACAAATAACAATAAGTCCACAGATGACACCAATACTGGAAATACAAAAAAAGATGACACCAATTTAAACAGGGGTCAGAATAATTCTGACGGCAGTTCAGAAGATGATACAAACGATGGTGAAAATGTTAAAAATCCTGGAGATATACCTCCTAAAACACCAGATACAAATAATTAGAATAAAATATCAAAGTACAAGTTTAGACAATTCGCAATGTACAATTAATGAAGATTTAAACTTTGTACTTTGATATTTATTTTCAGCTATCCACCTAATATTTTTCTCATGTTCTTTAACACTTTCTTTTCTATTCTAGAAACCTGTACCTGATTTATACCCAACATTTTAGCTACCTGAACCTGAGTTTTATCTTTAAAATATCTAAGCATTATAATCTGTCGTGATTTTACATCTAAATCTTTAAGTGCCTCTTTAAGTGCAATTCTATCTATCATTTCTACGTCTTCATTTGGATTATTACTTATTTTATCTATTAAGAGAACCGGGGAGCCATCATCCTGGTGTATAGTATCATAGAGATACTGCAAACTGGTAACAGACTCCGTAGCAAATATCAGATCTTCAACTTCAACACCAGAGTATTCAGCCAGCTCTTCCACAGTAGGTTCTCTATTCAACTTTTTTGTCAATGCCTCTCTATCATAATGAAGTTTTTTAGCTGTATTTTTTACACTTCTACTCACTTTTATCATTCCATCGTCTCTTAAAAATCTCTTTATTTCTCCTAATATCATTGGTACAGCATATGTAGAAAACTTTACATTGTAACCTGGATCAAAGTTATTTATTGCCTTCATGAGTCCCATACATCCTATTTGAAATATATCCTCATACTCGTATCCTCTATTTAAAAATTTTTTGCTTATAGTTGATACCAATGGCAAATTCAATTTTACCAATTTATTTAAGGCATCTTTATCCCCTTGCTTTGCATATTTAATTAAGTCCAAGTTATCTTCATAACTACACTTTAATTTTTTTACTGCTTCTTCATCCATATCATTCACCTAACTTAATGAATTAAAAACTTTTTTCATTATCAATCTTGTCCCTTTATTTTTTTTAGATTCCACTTTAAGCGAATCCATAAAAGTCTCCATTACAGTAAATCCCATTCCTGATCTTTCAAGATCAGGTCTAGATGTATAAAGCGGCTGTCTCGCTAAATCTATGTCCTCTATTCCCACTCCCGTATCTTCCACAGTTAAAGTAAGTTCTCTGTTTTTAATAAAAGCCTCAATTTTAACTATTCCTTCCTTATTTTCATAACCATGAATAATAGAGTTCGTAACAGCCTCCGAAACTGCAGTTTTAACATCCGTTAATTCTTCTATAGTAGGATCTAACTGAGACACAAACGCTGCTACTGCTACTCTGGCAAAACTTTCATTTTGTGATTTACTAATAAACTCTATTTTCATACTGTTATCGTACATAATATTTATCCCCCCATTAAATATTCTCAATTGCTTCCTCAACATTATCATAAAGCTTTATAATTTTAAACAATCCTGAAAGTTCAAATACTCTCTTTACCAAATCAGTTGCTCCTGCAATACACATGGAACCGTTCTTTAAATTTAGTTTTTTATACCTTCCAATAACCACCCCTATTCCAGAACTGTCCATAAAACTTACTCCTGAAAAATCCATTATAAGTTTGTTCAATCCATCCCTGTCCAATCTATCATCAATTTTAATTCTAACTTCCTCTGCACTATGATGATCTAATTCTCCTTTTATACTCACTATGAGTTTATCGATTTTAATTTGAAATTCTAAATTCATGAATTATCCAAAGCTCTACTAAAATTACACTATAAAACTTCTAACATAATTTTAGCGTTAAAACATAATTTTAACTTTAATTTACCATATAACATATAATAGCCTTAATGTTATATGACTAAAGTTTAGTACACTAAACTTTAGCATATGCAAATATGCATAGTCCGAGCCAGACATTTTTACCCCCCTTCTGTTATTTTTTACGTAATACCCTTGTAATCTATAGAATAAAATGTTTACCTTAATTATTATTCTATAAGTGTAATAATCTTCCTTTTTTTTTCGTTAGTCATTTTATTATTCATTTTTACCATATATTATATTTTTAAACATATATATAAATTATTATCAAATATATGTCATTTTTCAGCGCCCCTATAGAAAAATATAGGTAAAAAAAACATATACAGCAAGTATATTACTCTACTGTATATGCTTTTTACCAGTTTAAAAATTAAAACAAATGTATTTTTATTTTGTTAAATTCTCTATAAATTTTGGGAGCACAAAACAGGCTTTATGCAATTCTTTTGTATAGTACTTCGTATTTATATTCACCGATGAAGATAAATCTACTTTTTGTGGATCATATTTTTTAGAACCCAATGTAAAACTCCAAAATCCACTTGGATAAGTCGGTATACCTGCCATAAACAATTTTGTTATTGGGAAAACAGCTTTTGCATCATTGTAAATGCCTTTTACCACCTCAGGCAAATAAAAAGGTGTTTCCGTCTGAGCCACAAATATACCATTTTCTGTCAAGCACTCATCTATTTCCTTATAAAAACTTCTACCAAAAAGGCCTTCTGCAGCACCAAAAGGATCTGTGGAATCCACTATAATAACATCAAAACTGTTCTTATGTTCATGTACATACTTTATCCCGTCCCCAATAAAAATTTCACATCTTGGATCATCTAATGCAAAGCTTATTTCAGGAAGGTATTTTCTACACTGTTCAATGACCTCCTGATCAATTTCACAGAGAACAACTCTTTCCACCGTAGGGTGCTTTAAAATCTCCTTTACGGCGCCACCATCTCCTCCCCCAACTACAAGCACTTTTTGGGGATTCGGATGGGTAAATAGAGGTACATGGGTTATCATTTCATGATACACGTATTCATCTTTAACAGTGGTTTGCACTATTCCATCTAAAACAAGCATTTTTCCAAAACAATATGTATCCACTATAGCTAAATCCTGATATTTAGTTTTCTTTCTAATCAAAGTTTGTTTTATCTTATACGTCATAACAGCATCTGAGATTTGACTTTCTCTTAACCATAAATCCATAAATATACCCCCCAGCCATCTTAAAATATAATTTTTTCCTACAGCAAACATCATTATAATAATAATTTTATATCGTGACAATAAAATTTTCAATAACCTCATAAAAATCTCTATTACAGCTATTCATCAATACAATAATTCCTTTTTACAATTTTAATTTCACCTTCTGTCAATCCAAAAAATTTGTATAAATAGCTTTCTGCATCATATTTTTCACAAAAATCAATAACGGGAATACTCAGTTTCATCAAATTATTTGGATAGTATTCATACAAATTCTCTCCTAATTTTTTGCCAAAGGTTTTAAAGTAAAATTCATATAAAGGGCTGTTTAAAATTTTAAGCAGATTATCATACGTAAAGTTTACATTTTTCTTTAACACCAGTGAATATACGTCTGCACTAAAATAACTTCCTTCATCTAAAGCAAACCTATTGTTTTTAGATTTGTATGGAAATACAATTTTCTTGCCTTCAAATATCTCAGGTTTTCTTCCCCATTGAAGCTCATACCATTTTCTAATACCCTTTTTACACTCTCTTCTATGTAAAAGCTTCTCCTTACAGGTCTTTATATAATTTATGGAATTTGGATAATCTTTCTCATTTTTTATAAAATTAGAATATATAATAAACTTTCCTTTATACATTATTTTATTTCTATGTATATAGCTGCTTTTTATCCAGGGTCTGATTAATTTACCTTCAATATTTTTTTCCTTCAAAATACATTCGTCTATTATAAACGCCTTATCACAACCCGTTATTACTCCCTGGTGGCTTTCACAAATATCCTTTAAAGTATATTTACTTCTTTTTTTTATTTTATCAACTATTCTTCTCTCAATTTTATCAATAAATATCCAACCTTTATTTTCCAGAGAATCCTGATCTATAAAGAAGCTCCTATATTCTCCATATTTTTTCAAAAATATGGAGCCGTAAGATCTATTTTTTCTCAGCTCAATACCTTTTTTAGGTTTTATAACTTCTATATTATTATGTGAATTCTTCTCTTTTATCAAAAACATTATTATAGGGTCAATCCCCACATTCTTAAAGGGACGTATTCCATAAAAATCTACAATTTTATATATAGAGGCATTTTCAATTAAAAATTTTCTAAGTTCCTCACCGCTGCAGGATTCACAAAAATATCTAGAAGTAATAAATCCAAGCTTTCCTACTTTTTTCAAACAATCCAGAGACTTTTTTAAAAAGCAATAGGATATATCACTTTTATCTCTGTATATATTTCCATATATTTTTTTTAAATCCTTATAGTAATCTCTATCTACACGTTTATGTCCTATATAGGGCGGATTACCTATAAATATATCAAATTTTTCGTCTATATTCCCTATTAAAAAATCCTTTACTTCAAAATTTTCTGAATTGAATCCTCCGCTAATACTGAATAGATCTATTTTTAAAATTTTTATTGCGGTTTCATCTATATCAAAACCGAATAAATTATTGCACACTATATGCTTGTTTATATCCTTAATTTGTAAATCAATATTATTGTGATTATCTATGGCTTTTATATTATTTTCAAATATGCTTTTTAAATAGTAAAAACATGGACATATCAAGTTCCCGCATCCACAAGAAGGATCTATTATTTTTATAAATGGATTTTCAATTACATCCATGGGATTTATTAAATTTTCAAGCATATATCTTGATATTTCATAAGGTGTATATATTACATCTTTTGCTTTACTTACTATTTCCTGATTATAGTAATACTCAGCAAAATATTTATCTCTTTCGATATTAAATTTTTTTTTACAATTTTCTATAGATCTAAATTTAATTTTACTATCTAATTTTGTATTTATAAGTTTATAAATTTCTTCAATATTTTTAATAAAATCATCCACGCCGTTATCTCCAATTTTACTATACACTTACTTAAAGAGGTTTATATTTTTATTGAACAATTTACTAATACTGCCTCTAAAGCCCAAGTATAAATTATCAGATTAAGTATACCATAAATTATATATTATAAGGTAGGTGATGATACAACTATGTTCAAAAAATTAATATCCATCTTTTTAATGTGCATAATTTTTTTGTATTCCTATACTGTTATGGCTTTTTATAAAAAAGAGGCGCCTTTAATATATAACAAATCTTGGGCCTTTCAAACAAAAGCCAATCCTAAAGAAAATAGTACTCAAAAGTCCGCCAGCAGGCTTCAGAATTTAGATGTATCTAAATTGGACAGAAGTGAAAAAAACTGGTTTTTTAAACCCAACAACAAAGGCACTCCTTCAGAGATACCTGAAGACATTCTAAAACTTACAAATAAATACTCTGCATACTATTTAGGCAATACCTCTAAAAAAGTACTCTATTTAACCTTTGATGAAGGATATGAAAACGGCTATACTTCAAAAATACTGGATATACTAAAATCAAATAATGTTCCTGCTGCTTTTTTTGTTACAACACCCTATATAAAAGGCAATGCAGATTTGATAAACAGAATGGTAAAAGAAGGACACCTAGTATGCAACCATTCTACAAAGCACCCTTCAATGGCGGAGACTGCAAAAGATCCTATAAAATTTGAGAATGAATTTTTAGTAACAGAAGATGCCTATAGAGAAGTCACAGGCAAGGAAATGCCGCATTTTTTTAGACCCCCTATGGGAAAATACAGTGAGCTTTCTCTATTTTATACTAAAAAATTAGGTTATAAAACTATTTTCTGGAGTTTTGCCTATAACGATTGGAATGTTAAAAGGCAGCCTTCTCCTATAGAGTCTCAAAAAATGATAAGCCGCAGGACTCACAATGGAGCAATTGTATTGCTTCATGCAGTTTCGAAAACAAATTCTGAAATATTGGACTCTGTAATAAAAGATTGGAAAAATCAAGGTTATACCTTTGAAAGCTTAGATAAATTGCCATAAATATTCGTATTTTATATATATTTTCTTTATATTATAATATAAATTAGGTATAATTAAATTGTATATTATATTTTTAATTGTACCTAATTTATTAATTATTTAAAAATAAATATTTTTGGGGAGATATTGCATATGAGGATTACACAGGAATCAGATTATGGCCTTAGAGTTGTACTTTATTTGTCAAAATTGGGTTATGGCAAGAGAATTGAAGCTAAATCCATAGCTAAAAATGAAAATGTACCACTTAGATTTCTTCTTAAACTTTTAAGGAAGTTAACTCACTCAGGTATAATTAAATCCTATAGAGGGGTTAATGGAGGCTATGCATTAAATCTTATGCCCGAGGAGATAACTCTTATGAGTATAATCAAAGCTATTGACGGACCTATTTATTTAAACAGATGTTTATATGATCCCGGACATTGTACTGCAAATAGAAATGGACACTGCTATATACATAACTCACTTTTAAGAGTACAAAACAGATTGATCAAAGAACTAGAAAGTATCAATTTCAAGGATATACTGGAAAACAAAATTAAATAATTATTACAGTCTAAGCCTGATTAAAAACATTAATCAAACTTAGATTTTTTTTTATTAAAAGCTATCACTTTTAATAAAAATTTTGGTATAGATATCAGCCTCTTTATTCTAGAAGGTTCCTTGATGACTCTATAAAGCCATTCAAGTCCTAGAGCTATCATCCACTTTGGAGCCCTTTTTACTTTTCCTGCAAATACATCAAAACTTCCTCCTACACCCATATATATACTGCAGGGCAGCTCATTCATATTTTGTGATATAAAGATATCCTGTTTTGGAGTACCCATTGCTACAAATAGAGCATAGGGAGCACTGGATTTTATATCAGTAAGTATACTTTCACAATCATCTAGATCAAAATAACCATTATGACTGCCGGATATATTTAAAGGAGGATATCTTTTCTTTAAATTTGTCACACACACATCCAGGACATTCTGCTTTGCCCCAAGTAAATATATAGCTTTCCCCTCCTCCTCACATTTTTTTATTATATTCTCCATGACTTCAATACCGGTTATCCTTTGCCTTATAGGCACGCCAACAATTTTAGAAGCTAAAAGAGTGCCAATTCCATCTGGGATTATTACAGTATTGGCATTCGTAAAATTTTTTAACAGTGCATCGTCCTTAAGTCCATTGTACAATACCTCTGGATTACCTGATACTATATTAACTTTTGAAAATTTATCTATATAATTCATAAGATCTGATTTACTTCCATTGAATACATTGTATTTTAACAACCTAGTAAACATTTAAAATGCCCCTTCACTTTTAAATACGGAAAAGATTGTTTTAAATAAGATCTTTACATCCATTAAGAGGGAAAATTTTTTTATATATGTCAAATCATAATAAACAGTTTTGCCAAGCTCTATTTCCCCTCTTCCACTTACCTGGGCAAGACCTGTTATTCCTGGAGTAACCAAAAGTCTTTGTCTATAAGCCTTAGGATACAGTTTAACCACATCAGGTATTTCAGGTCTTGGTCCTACCAGACTCATATTCCCCAATAACACGTTGAAAAGTTGAGGTATTTCATCCAGACTTGTTTTCCTCAAGAAAGCGCCGGACTTAGTCACTCTGCTGTCGCTTCTACTTTGGAACACAAAATTCTCTAAATTATTTGGATCAATGTTCAGCTCATGTTTTTTTTCCGCATCTACCACCATTGTTCTAAATTTATATATTGTAAAATTTTCTCCATTCTTACCCACTCTAATCTGTTTAAAAATAGCAGGCCCCTTAGAATCCATCTTAATCCAAATTGCAATTAAAATAAAAACTATACTCAATAATATCAATCCTACAGCAGAAAATACAAGATCAAATGCTCTCTTTAAAAAAAACTGTACCCTTTTGCTTTTTATATCCTCTTCAACATTTATTTCTATTTCATCCGCCTGCATAACTTAGCAAGTTCACCTACTCTCCTATATTTTTACTTATTATATCATAGATGTTTTCACTATAAAACTTTTTTTACTTTACTTATAACAATAGATCCAAAAATAGTTATTAAAAAGGCGTTTATTTCAAAACTCAAATTATCTGCATGAATATACCTACTCATATAATATTGAGTATAAAGATACAGTATACCAGACTGAACCAGATATATATCATAAGAAATATCCGATATATATCTTACGATATTCATAATAAATCCCCTGCTAAAGTTAAAACTAAATATAAAAAATATGAAGAATGTAGAATAAACAAGTACTGCCGGTCTCTGAAAAGTGGTTACATAGTCTACATTTTTAACAAATTGATTGCCAGATATAAAGCCGTATATAACTATAAAAGCCGAAATTAAAAACAACACAGATACAAAAAGTCTGTGGCTATTCAATTTTTCGGAAATCCTATCAATATTTTTACCTATATAACCTCCCATTGAAAAATAAAAAAGCCAGTATAATAGATTTTTTTTATTCCAGAACCATTCCTCCGGAGAAACACTTTTAAAATAATATGTATATGCAAGTAAAAGGACTGTAATGATAAAGCTAAAAAATACCCACCATCTTTTACCCATAAATCTATATATAAATGGAAATATGATATAAAATTCAATTATCAGCGGTACATAATAAAAATGATAGAATACATTTCCATAAATTATGTCGTTTATGTCCTCCTGTATGTTAAAATTTTTGGTTATCAGCAGTATATAAATTATGCACCATACTATGTATTGAGGTACCACTCTGAAAAATCTCTTCATTATGAATTCAGAATAACTTCCACCTTCTTTATAATTCACAGTAAGTCCCATGCCTGAAATAACTATGAAGGCCGGAACACAAAACCTGGAAAGCTGATTTATTATGAATGATATATTATACGTAGTAGAATAAGGCATGCATCTGTAGAGCACAGTTGCTGAAGCATGCAGTGTTATAACCGCAATTATTGAAACAGCCCTTATAACATCCATACCCAAAATACGCTTTTTTATTATGCCCACCACCCTCTTTATCTAAAAATAGGTTACTATATTGGAATTTTATCTTTAACTGCATTAAGAATGTACTCATACTCTTCAATTCTGGTAAAATGCAGGCATATAAAGTAAACTGCACTGCCAAGCACAAAAGATACAAAGATAGATATAATATTGCTCCACATAAAAGAGGAAATTTCATTCATGCAAATATAATTTACAGTATATATACATACACCCATAACTGTAGAAGAAAAACTTATCTTCAATAGACCATAAAAAATTTTTTTCATATTCATGCCGTTTAATTTTTTGTTTAAACTTGTCGTCATAAGCATTGTAGTTATAATTGCTGAAATTGTAGTAGCTAAAGCAAGCCCTGAAACTTTCATATGTTTTATCAGAATAAAATTTATGATTATATTTATGATTATTCCCACAAAGCTGTTTATCATAGGCGTCCTAGCATCCTTAATGGAATAAAAGGCCTTATTTAATATATCCCTTATCCCATAGGCAATCATTGCAGGACAATAAAATAAAAGTGCATTGGAAGTCAAATCTGAAGCCGTCAAATCAAAGGCTCCGTGTCTAAAAATCAAATTCACGAGGGGATGTCTTAAAATCCCTATGGCAACTGCTGCTGGTATCATAATTATCATTATTATATTTATAGCGTTGACCAGAGCTTTTTTATACCTTAAAATATCCTTCTTTACTGCCAATTCCGAAAGGGTAGGATATACAATCATGGCAATTCCTATGGCAAAAACTTCATAAGCCAGGGTATTTATCTTATTTGAATAATCGAGCACCGTAACCGCACCAAAATATATGTTATTGGCAAAAGATCTGTTTATAAACAAATTAAGCTGCACCACTGAAGTACTTATAATTATAGGTACCATCAACTTGAACATGGAATGGGCATCTCTATTTTTTATATCCATTACAAATTTATATTTATATCCAAGCTTTCTATACCTTGGAAGGTTTATAGCGAACTGAACAAAAAATCCTATTACAGTAGCTACGGCAAATCCCTTTATTCCATATCTGGATGTTAAAAATACCAGGTAAACTATATATACAAGATTGGAAACCAACGCCATAGCCGCAGGTTCGTAAAATTTTTTATGTGACTGCAATACTCCCGTAACTACGCTTTGAAGTGTTACAAATACAAGGGATAGCAGCATTATCCTGGTTATTTCAACGGATTGACTGTATATGTCCACATTTGCAGTAAATGCATGACCAAATACATACACTATCTGCTTTGAAAATACAATGAGCATCATCGTAATTATAACTGTGAAAAAAGTAGACAAAGTTATTATATTGTTTACAAACTCATTTCTTTTTTTGCTGCTGCTGTGTTCAATATGTTCTGAATTGAGAGGTATAAAAGTCGTAGTAAGGCCATAGCTTATAGTAGTTAAAAGATATACAAGCCCCAGTGAAAAATTATATATATCACTTATATAAGTTGCCCCAAACTTTGCGGCTATGAGAGAATCTCTCACCATTGCCAAAATTTTGCCCCCTATTATGAGAAGCATAACTACAACAGAACTTTTTATTATCTTTTTTCCTGCCATCTAATTCACTCCAACTATTTTTGTGAAATTATTTCATTGTATATATCATTATATTGTCTACAAAAATTATCTATTGAAAATTTTTTCACACAGATATTATACAGATTTTCTCCCATTTTCGCTAGGTATTCTCTTCTATCATAAGCCAACTTCATTTTACTGCTTATACTCTCTATGGAATTGGGGTCGACTAAAAATATGGAATTTTCATCTAAAATTTTATCCATATCACCTACGTCTGGAGCTATAAAAGGTTTTTTTACAGCAGCACTTTCAAGCAGCACTAGTGGAGGCGCCCCTCCCTCACTAAATGATGTCAATATTCCCACATCCCCTGCATTTATAAAATCTAAGGCATTTTCACTATACCCTGTAAGTATTACATCCTCCTGCAGCTTTAAGTCCACAATCAAATTCCTCAGCTTCAATTCCTCTGATCCATCTCCAACTATTATGAGCTTTACATTTTTAACTTTATCTCTAATAATTCCAAAGGCTTGTATAAGGGACATCTGATTTTTTACAGGATGCATTCTGGCCACATTTACATACAAAAAATCCTCTTTAGGTATGTTATACTTTTTTCTTATGTCTTCCCTATTTTCTCTTACAGTGAATCCATTTATATCAATACCGTTGTTAACCCTGAATTTTCTCCCTCTAAAATTTTCTTCGTCTAAAATGTCTTTTATATAATCCGATACACATATGTATCTGTGAAAACTTTTCAATCCTTTTTTGCTGAGAGGAGTAAACAATTTATATTTCACACTATTATTTAAAAAATCATCTCTAAAGTCGCTGTGTACTGTAGCCACTGTAGGAATTTTTATTTTATCCTTTAAAAAATAATGGGCAAAAAATGCCTTTGCACCATGGAAATTGACAATGTCGATTTTGTTTCTGTCTATGTACTTTAACATATACCTGTCATAAGTAAGACTCTTCTTGAATTTTATCGTATCTACATTAAGTCTTTTACTTTTTTCATAAAGTCCCCCTCCACCTAAGGTGCCTATAATACTGTGAAACATGGGATTTGAATAAAGACTTAAATTAAGTACATGGCTTCCACCACCGCCCGTATCATTCCCGGATATAATCTGTAATACTTTTATAACTGCCACCTCCCATTTAAAAGGCTTTAAAATTAATTTTCCAAATCATCTTTTATCAAGTATTTCAAGTATCTTAGAGGAGGCACTGCCGTCTCCAAATATATTCTTCTGCTCCCTTGAAGGTATAAAGTTCAATACAGCATCCAATATTTTTTCTCTGTCAGTTCCCACTATCTTGTTCCAGCCGTTTTCTACAGTTTCAACCCATTCTGTCTCCTCCCTCATAGTTATGCAGGGCTTTCTCATAAAGAAAGCTTCTTTTTGGACTCCACCGCTGTCCGTAACTATTTTTTGTGAATTCATCTCCAGGTTTATCATTTCCAAATACCCCACAGGATCTGTTACCTTTACATTTTCACTGAACTCAAGTCCATAATTCAGCATATATTTCCTAGTTCTAGGGTGAAGTGGAAGTACAACCGTTTTACCGCATTCATTAAGAGCTCCTACTATATTGCTCAATTTATCTATATGATCTGTATTTTCAGCCCTGTGTATAGTAGTTAGTATGTATTCTTTACCCTCAAGGTCAAGTTCCTCTATAATTTCACTCCTGCTTCTCGCGAGCTTTTTAAAATTCAAAATGGCATCAAACATAACATCACCCACATTATAGACGCCTTTTTTTATTCCCTCATCTTTCAAATTCTTTTCTGCAGATTTTGTAGGTACAAACAAAATATTGGAAATATGATCTGTAAGAACCCTGTTCTGTTCCTCCGGCATCTCCATATTAAAGCTCCTGAGCCCTGCTTCCACATGGGCCACTGGAATCAATAATTTGCTGGCACACAGCGCTCCTGCAAGAGTCGAATTGGTATCACCGTACACCAGCACAAAATCAGGTTTCTCCTTTTCATACACTTCTTCAAGTTTTATAAGCATGGTTCCCGTCTGCTTTCCATGACTTCCCGATCCCACGCCTAAATTGTAATCCGGCTTAGGTATGTTAAGTTCTTCAAAAAATACTTTGGACATATTTTCATCATAATGCTGTCCGGTATGTACCAATATCTCACTGTGATGTTTTCTTATTATGTTGGAAACAGCAGCAGCCTTGATAAATTGAGGCCTTGCTCCTACAACTGTCAATATTTTCATGGATATCCTCCTGTTAAATTTATTATTGGTTTTTAAGAAGCTGATCTTCAGGAACGTTTCTAAATTTCCTGGCCGGGTTTCCTGCAACTATAGTTTCTTTTTCCACATCTTTTGTAACTACACTTCCCGCTGCGGCAAAACCATCTTCATTTATGATCTTACCTGGCAGTATAGTTGCTTGGGCACCTATCCTTCCACCTTTTTTAACAGTCACACCTTTAAAATGCTTATATCTTTCTTTGGATCTAGCTGCAAAATTATCGTTTGAAGTTACAACTCCAGGCGCAATAAACACATTGTCTTCAATATCAGAATAAGCCGTAATATACACATTTGTCTCAATCTTGCAGTTTGAACCAATCTTCGAGAAATTCTCCACAGCTGTTCCTCTCCCTATTATAGTCTTGTTTCCTATGCTTACATTTTCTCTTATGGTTGCAAGATCCGCAACGAGTACATTTTCACCTATAGTACATCCACAGTAAATTATAACTCCTGCACCTATAAGACACCCGCTTTTTATTAAAGCTGGTTCGAATTTTTTATCATCTTTGAATATACTGTTTACCGATCTCATTGGCTCCTTGCCTATTACAGTATTATCATCTATTCTCACATTGTCGCCTATTTTAGATCCCCTGTGAATCACCACATTATGGCCTATTACACAGTTGTTACCCAATATGACCTCATCTTCTATGACAGCAAATCTTCCAATAGTTATATTATTGCCAATTTTGGCATTATTAGATATATATCTTTCACACATATTAACTCTCCTATTCTCATATATTTGAAGATTGAAAATTAAATTATTTCATTTCCAATACTAAAACTGCTAGTCATTAATTTTTGCAATGCCTTTCATATCCATAGTTGAAAAATCTTTGAATGGAAATTTAACCGGCATACCTGTAAGCCTCGATTTATATGCTGCCAAAATTATAGACATTCCCTTTTTACCCTCTTTCCCATCTATGAGAGGTCTCGTATTATTGTTTACTGCATCTATCATATCCTTGAAAAGAGGTATGTGTCCAAAACCATATACGGTATCGGGATTCCCTTCCTGTGTCCTTGACATCTCATCATCTACGTCCCTGTGATCTGCAAATTCCCAGGTCTCTATCTTATTTACTGCAAGTCCGCCTATGCACACGGTGCCTTTTTCTCCAAATATGCTGAGGGTTTCTTCCAGATTCTTTGGATAAACACAGGCACTTCCCTCCACTATTCCTATGGAGCCATTTTTGAATCTTATTATAATCGCCCCAAAATCCTCCGCCTCTATATTTCTTATAAAGGTATCACACTGGGCATATACACTATAGATTTCTCCACCCATCATCCACTGGAGTAAATCTATATTGTGTATACACTGATTCATCAGTGTGCCTCCATCGAGTTTCCAGGTCCCTCTCCAGGGAGCCTGATTGTAATAGTCCATATCTCTGCTCCAGAGTATTCTGGCCGTGCCGTTTACAAGCCTGCCGAACCTGTTTCCCTCCACAGCTTCTCTAAGCTGCTGCACCGGCTTGTTGAACCTGTTCTGATGACATATGCACAGCTTTACATGGTTTCTTTCAGATGCTTCTATCATCGCATCTGCATCCTGTATAGAAAGTGCCATGGGCTTCTCGCATATGACATTTTTATTCTTGTCCATACAGTAGATGGCTATTTCAGGATGATATCCACTTTCAGTAGCTATGGTAACCACATCTATGTCCTGGTTCGCAAGCATCTTCTTATAGTCTGTATAAATTTCCGGAATATAAGCTCTGTCTATTTTATCCGCATATTCATTTTTTCTTTTCTCAGCCTTTTCACTTACTACATCACATACTGCCACTAAAACTGCTTCATCTTTATTGGCTGCCAGGGCTTCAACATGTTTATATGAAATCCTTCCGCAGCCTATAATGGCAAATCTCAATTTCTTCATAAAAACACCTCTTAAATATAAATAATTAATCAACTTACAATTGCGACATGTTTTTATTTTTTAACTTAACCTGCTCGCATGCTTTTCATTATAATACATACTCTCTCTTTTGTCACTTTCACCCTTTTACCGCTTTTTTTCTACATTATCTCTACATCTAACCGCTGATCCTAGTGCAAATTATTGATTTCAGTAAAACTATACTCATCCTTTAATTCATAGGATTGGAGTATGGCCATTGTGATCCAAAAAAAGGATATGACTTTTGGTGCAGAAAAAAAATCATCAATTAAATTCATCAATATAAAAACCACAAAAGACACAAAGAACCCTCTATAAAACTTTAAAAAAAATTTATCTTTAACATTCTTAAGAAAATATATGAGTTTTACCATAGATGAAATTATAATTGATACAAATGCAGCTGTTCCAAATATTCCCATTTCTGCTTGCATTTCCAGAAAAATATTATGGGGATGTTTTGGAACAAAATTACTTGTTTTCAGACCCGGTTTTTGATACATGTATCTAGCACATGCTTTTTCAAAATTTCCATTTCCTACACCTATAATGGAATGATCCTTAATTATCATTATAGCTGTATCCCAAATTTTTATTCTAGATGTATTTTGGGTAACATCTGTCAATTCCCTCAACCTACTAGAAATCTGCGGTATAAAAAAGCTGACTATTCCAATGGGGATTAGTGTAAATAAAAATTTCAGGCTGTACATAAATGCAATTATTATACATCCTATCCCAAATCCAAGCCATGCATTCCTGGAAAAGCTAAATAGTATATTCAATAAAAATATGGATGCAATCAATATATAAAGTACCTTCCTCTTTATGTCCTTTTCCTTAATAGCAAGCATTATTATGGGAAATATAATTAAAATAAAATAGGCTCCTAAATTATTAGAATTTTCCAGCGTTGAACTAATTCTGAGTCTGCTTACAGATTCCCCTGCTTGAATCACACCTATTCCTGAAGCATAATCCCATATTCCTATAATTCCTACTATAACAGAAATAAATATATAACAATATAAAATTCCTTTTAAAAATTTCTTTTCAAACCCCTGGCTAAATATTATGAAATATAAAATTATGTAACTCATATATCTCAGAGTTTTATAAACAGATTCCATTTTATAATCTGCATAGATAGATGAAACAGCCATTATAATTATCAGGGCCATTATAGATATACTCAAATAATCAGATAAAAATCCCTTTATACCTCTAATAAAACTCTTTCTCATGTCTTTAAAAAATACAAGTCCTATAAAATATATAAAAAATACTACTAGCATCCATATATCTCCACTAAATGGTATTCCCATAAATTTGAATTTACTATATACTAGCGGCATAATAATTACATACATATAGATGGATAAATACAATATCAACTGATAAATTGCCATAATTTAGTACTCCTTTTTTAAAATTATTCATTGACATATTTTCTAAGATATACATTGGATATGATTGAAGACAATATATAAGTTGAAACTGTAGATAATGATGCCCCAATAGATCCAAACTTAGTTATAAGAACTATATTAAGAACTATATTGACTATACCTGTTATCATTGAATTATAAAAGTTGACTTTCACAAGTTTCATACTGGCAAGCACATTGCCCGATGGTATTCTAAAGGTACCTGCTATAAGATATCCCACAGTCAATATTCTAAAATTGGTAATTGAATCAGAATATTGCTTAGTAAATACAGTTTCCACAATAAAAGGAGCAAATACTATAAGGACAATCGTTATAAATATATTTAAAATAAACAGATACTTAACAAGTATATAATATTTATCTTTAATCCATTTTCTATCATCCCAATGCCTTGCAAAATAAGGATAGGCAAAAGTCAATATTGACATAGGAATAAACATCAAATTAAACGGAATTAACATAGCAACATTATAAGACGCTATTATCTCACTACTCTTGGTTATAGCTCCTACAAAAAAAGTATCCATTAGATACAGCAGCTGCGACATTGCATTTGTAAGACAGCTAACCACAGAATATTTTAAAAAATCCCTTTTTTCTTCCTTGGCGGGATAAGCTATCTTAGCAATCTTTTTCACCTGATTACGTATAAGATATATGCCAATAATAATAGAAATTATATATGCCATATATCTCCCAGCAATTATACCATTTACACTAAAATAATATCCAAAACAAACATTGCCAAAAAAGTACAATAAAGTGTTTGTGATTGTAAGCAGTGAAAATTCGTTATTCCTAAGTTCCGCTCTAAGCAGTGTTTGAATTTCATTAAAAAATATTGTCATAAGGGGAATTGCCGACAGATAAAAAAGCATCTGGGTACTTCCCTCTACTGGCAGTTTGAAAAATACAGTATATACTATAATTGATATAGCTATAAGTAAATTAAAGGCACTTCCTATTTTAACAGCATATTTAAAATAAGATAGTCTTCTATCTTCTCTTTTCTCCATACTGCAGTATTGCAGCGAACTAGACACCATTCCCAGGCCTTCCAGTGTCAAAAATATATTCAATATATTTTGAGCATATGTAAAATCTCCATATAGTTTTTTCCCCAATATTCTAGTCATAAAAAACATTATGCCAAACTGTATCACTTTATTTACAAAATTCGCACTGAATATTTGCACAAGTCCTTTTTTCAATACCAGCTTAATTGTACTTGCATCTTTCATATTAACCTCCAGATTCCGAAACAAATATACTGATCATTTCACAATACTGGAAAGTATATTCTCCAGTTTTCTAGTTATATTATCTCTGGAATAATTTGTTATAGCATATTTCCTTCCATTACTTCCGAGTTTTCTTCTCAATTCATCATCTTTGGATAATTTTAAAACCGCATTCGCCAGATCAGATGAATTTTCCGGTTCAACCACTATTCCTGCCTCAGCTTCTTCTATCAATCTTGCAGCTTCACCATCAACGGCAAGTACAATAGGAAGTTCTGTTGCAAGTGCTTCAAACATTTTTGAGGGAAGGGCACCTTTAAATATATCCAGTTTTTTCAATGGTATAATAGAAGCATCCATGGAGGCAATTATCTTAGGCATATTAGCTTTTGGCTGAACTGGTAAAAAAGTAACATTTTCAAGTTTTTTTTCAGCCGCCATATTTATAAGTTTTTGCTTTTCGGGACCATCCCCTACAAAAACAAATTGTATGTTCCTATGTTCTTTTAAAATTTCTGCCGCATTTATTATAATTTCAAGTCCTTGAGCTAAACCGTGTATTCCACCGTAACAGGCTGCGAATTTACCGTTTATGCCTATAGATTCTCTAAATTTTTCATCTCTGTTCTCTTTTCTAAAAAATTCAGTATCCACTCCATTGGTTATAAGATGAATTTTTTCACTATCAAATCCCCTGTCAATTATATTGTCAACTATTCCTCTTGTTTGGCCTGTAATTGCATCAGCCTTTCTATAACAAAACTCCTCCAGCCATGTAGATGCTTTTATCAACAGCTTATTATGAAGTACACCGAGTTTAACAGCAGATTCAGGCCATAGATCCGATACATTGAACACAAATTTAGCCTTTATTTTTCTAGCTATCACATAACCTGACCATCCTAAAAAGAGAGGGGGTGATTCAGTTATAACTACATCTTGTTTCTCAATATATTTAGAGCCGGTAAATACAGAAGAAAAGGTAAAAGAAAGATAATTTCGGAGTCTTTTTAGAAATCCCTTTTCTTTAGTAGCATATATTCTCGTTCTAATTATCCTTATTCCATCTATTTTTTCTATTACAACCTTCTTGCCTTTATATCCTTCAAATATTTCTCCTTTAGGGTAATTTGGCATAGCCGTAAGTATCGTAACTTCATGTCCAAACTTTTTTAGACGTTTTGCAAACTCAAAAATTCTATTTTGAGGTGCACCTACTTCTGGAGGACAGTACTGTGTCAAAAACAATATTTTCATAATTTCACCACCAAATATAACTATGAATTCACTACATTCTTGTATATAATATCAATTTTATTAAAATTATCTTCTACATTAAAATTATCTTCCACAAATTTTCTTGCATTTTTTCCCATCAGTATTCTCAAATTCCTGTCTAAAATCAGCTTCTCCAGAGCTAGTTCTATATCATCACTGTTCTTCTTTTTAACAAGAATACTTGATACATTAGGATCTGTAGCTTCTGGAAGTCCTCCAACATCCGATACTATAACTGGAGTGCCGCAGGACTGGGCCTCAACTACTGCAACTCCAAAGCTTTCACTATCTAAAGTAGAAGGAAATACAGCTATATCAAATCTATTAAATGCCTCTGCAACCTGTTTTCTATCTAAAAATCCAAGAAACCTAATTTCATCTTTTATTCCCAAATCAACAGCAAGATTTTCTAGATAATCTCTCTGAGATCCCCTTCCGCCTATTTCCAACTTCAATTTTTTATCTGGATACTTTTTATGTAATTTTCCAAAGGCCCTAATTAAATACTCTATTCCATATTTTTCTTCCAGAGTTTTTATTGTCCCTATAGTTATACAATCCTTACTTCTATATTTATCCTCAGATGGCTTAAATAAATTCAAATTGACACCAAAAGGTGTTACCTCTATTTTTTTATCTGTATATTTATTGGTTTCAATTGCCATGACTTTACTTGTAGAAAGTATCCTATCGGCTTTTTTTAAATTGTATTTAAGCATGATTTTTTTTAATATACCGTTTTGTGGAAAATCAAATACGTCACTTCCCCATACCGACAATATAAATGGATGAAATTTAGATAATGCTCCCAATAGTCCATAACTAGTTGCATAGTGAGCATGAACTATATCAGGCTTTATTTTATAAATAATATTTTTCACTTTTGTAATAGAAGATAGATACTTTAATTTTTTTATAGAACTATTTTTTCTAGTTTCCGTTAAATCATAATCCAAAGTGTATACACAGACCCCGTCTATTTTGCCAGGATTCAGAGATATAACATATATATCATATCCTCTATTTTTAAAAAAATCACACAGTTTTTTAGTATGTATACTATTTGCATCGGACAGATAACATATTTTCATATATACTCCTCCAAAACTATTCTTTTAAATCATCTACAACTTTTCTCGCTCTTGCCTCCCAAGTATTGTACCATATAATTTTTTTTATATTATTTATTTTTTCTCCGTATGACTTAGGATTATTAATTATATATTCCAATTGTTTTTTTAATTCTTCTCTTGAATAGTCTATAGCCCATCCTATATCATTATCATTTATAAACTCCCCAACAGATGTCATATTTGTAGCAATTACAGGTTTGCCATAAGTAAGGTAGTCAAACAACTTTACAGGCATAGCAAATTCCCTATACTTCTGAGGTTTTACAAAAATACTAAATAAATCTGCCTTTTTAAAATATGGAATCAATTTGTCTCCTGATTCGTGAATTATATGTATTCTGTCATTAATATATTTTTGGTATTTATATTTTTCTGAATTCCATTCCTTTTCCCTGCAACAAACTGTCAAGCTCAAATTTTTATTCTGATTGACTACTTCAAAAAGATATTCCAGATTATAGAGATAATTTAGTCCCCCTACATAAAATATATTCAAATTCTTTTTCATATCATTTATGTCGCTTTGAAAAGATATTTTATGTTTTTCAGCTGCAGGAGGCAATTCCTCAACTTTTCCTTTAAAATCTATCGGTATATAATCATACATCTTCAATGATGGAAGATAAAAAACATCCAAAAGATACTTATACCTCAATAAATCATATTTGTAGAACATACATGCTATAATTCTCTTTACAAATGATACTGATAACTTGTATTCGTCAAACTTCCAATATACATCTCTATAAAATAATCCAATTTTTATTCCGTGTCTCTTACAAAAACTAAAAAAACCAAAATCTAAAAATGGAAACATTGGAATATGATTTTTTTCAGTTAATATTGTTGGCTCCGTAGAACTTTCCGAGTACATAAAATCATATTTTACTCCATCTTTAATTTTTCTTTTTATTTGCCCTATACTATATTTTCTTTCTTTTCCATATCCCATAACAATATCTACATTATATCCAATACTTTTAAAAGCATTCAGCATCCTCAAAGGTCTTATTTGAGATGCTGACGGCCAATTTTCATTTATTTTAAATGGTATATGAAATATACAATTTGACAATATAATCCATCCTTTCAAAAATCACTTCAATAATTAACTTGAAAGAATACTAATATATAATTCTTTAAGTTCTTCACCAATTGAATCATAATTGAACTTAGATTCAGCATAATTTCTTATGTAATTGGGATCAAAATAATCATAATTTTCTATCATGGATTTTATCCCAATTTCCAATTGCTTTTTACTGCCAGGTTTAACTAATATTCCAACTTTTTCATTTACAAAATCCTCTGGTCCGCCGCACTCAGTTGCAAGTACAGGTTTCCCTCCAGCCATGGATTCTATCAATACGCTGCCAAATGTTTCCTTAATACTAGGCAATATTAAAAAATCATTCCTATCTATTAATTTTGGTATTTCAGATTTATCCACCTTTCCATAAAAATTGCATTTATCTGATATGTGAAGATCTTTACACATTTTCTCATATTTATGCCTTTTAGAACCATCACCTACTATATTAAAATCTATATTATAGTAAGGATTTTCAGTTATAAAATCAGCAAGTGCAGGTATAAAATATTGTAGTCCCTTTACTTCACTGTCAGGCATCAATCCTATAAACAACAAACGCCAATTTTTTTTATCATTATTACCTGTTTGCTTATTATTGCAAAAATATAAAGATGTATCTACAACATTCCCTATTATCTTACTTTTAAATTTGAATTTTAAGCTGGCAAGCTCTTTTGCCAGATATGTACTTACCGTAATTACATATCTGGCTCTTTTATATGATAAATAAAATAAAATCCTATTATAAATTTTATTTGAGAATTCATGAACTTTTGAGGAATGTTCTGTTATTATATATGGTATATTATTAAAGAACTTACTATATATGTATCCTATAAAACCTGCTGTATAACATACATGGCAGTGTATTAAACTTATATTGTTTTCAACTACTATTTTGTTCAACATTTTGGCTGCCTTGATCATGCTGAAAAGCCTCGATATTTTAGCTTTTTTAAAATAATCAGTATTGGCCCTATATACAATTATTTCATCTTCAACAAATCTCATACATTTTCCCCTGTTTATATTCTTGTCATAGGGGTAAAATACAACTGGTATTAATCCAACCTGTTTCAAAGCTTTAACTTGTTCTTTAATGAATATACCATTTACAGGATTCACACTGTCAGGATACCAGCTTGCTAGTATTAAAATCTTCAATTAACAGCACCTCAGATTCTAATTATTTTTAAATTTTTCTGTTACTCGTTATAAGAGCCATTGACATACCCATAGATATCCAAAAAGGTGTATACCACATAATAGTACTGGGTCCAAAAGATAAAAACACTATTCCAAACAAATTTGATGAAAACATAATTGAGTATTTCTTCATCTCCCTATCTGAATAATCATAAGAACGCAGCGGAGATCTTATCATGTTGGCATATATATATATTGTGTATAAAAAAATTGCCACACCAAAATTTCCCAATATTTCAAACCAGAAACTGTGAACATTCAGGACTCCAAAAGTATTATTCATCTTTTTTACATAGTTTTCAATATTTCCAGGACCAAAGCCCAGATAATGTTTTTGAATAATAACTCCATGTACTACATCATAGATAAGTGTATATCTCTCGTTCTCCGATCCTTTTTTGCCCAGCTGCAGTAATTTTTCATCCTGCGGGTTCAAACGATAATCTGAATTAAAAATATTCAATTTGCTCAATAATCTTGAACCTGTTATTTTCCCATAAAAAGGCTGCATATTCGGTATAAAAGAAATTCCTAAAAATACCGCTATGGTAACAGTTGCCAAAATTGCAAGTCTTTTTATATTATACACACTTCTATTATTTGAGAAAGAATAGAAAATTATCATAAATAATAATACAATAAATATAGTAATCCAGGCTGTTCTGGATCTAGTAAATATTAAATTTAACTGACTTATGAAATATAACAACAAATAGATCCTTTTATTAAATCTGCTATTGGTGAATAGCCATGCTCCAATTAATATCGTCATGCCTATAACTAAAAATGCTGCATAATTATTGGGATTGTAAAAAAACACAACTGGTATCTTTTTAACATAACTTATCTGGGTTACTATAGGATCCCACTCTTCAAAATGATTTCTAACTCCATACCTTACTCCAAATATTTCCAATGTTCCAAGAAACAATACGCCCATATATATATATTCTAAAAGCTTTAGGCTCTTATTCATGACTGTTCTAGATCTATTTTCCCAAATCATCATAATCATAAGGGATATCATAATAAAAAAATTAAATATATACTTAATGGACAACTTTTTATCTTCAGAAATAAAAAAACCAAACAGCATATATACAATGAATATACTGATAAAAATAAAATACTTATTATTCTTAATTAAATCAAAACCAATATTATTATAGTGTTTCACAAAACCATATATGAAAAATAGCATATATATAAACAAAGTCACATAAAAATAATATACTTCATATCTACTTCCTATGGGTATCTTCAGTGAAAAATTTATAATAGCAAACAATAATGTAGAAAAATATATAAGATCCAATTTGCAGGTAATAAATTTCTTATAAATTATAGTAACATAAAAAGCTGCAAATAACTGGACTACAATCAAACTTGGAAACATAAGGTAATTTGCTATTAAACTCAAGATAATTAATATGTATACAATTCTGCTTTGGCCATTAGAAGCTGTTTTCATCAACATTTCCACCTTTTCATTTATTACTGAGTATTTTGTCTACATCTACCATATCCATAGTTGAAAAATCTTTGAATGGAAATTTAACCGGCATACCTGTAAGCCTCGATTTATATGCTGCCAAAATTATAGACATTCCCTTTTTAC